>NZ_JBSFWR010000099.1:0-31290 GCF_053594915.1 Kitasatospora sp. NPDC002543
CCCGAGCCCCCCGGCTTCGCCGGCTCGCTCTCCCCGCCTCTCACCCTGATAGACGTCCATCCGCCCGGGGGGTTGCAGCCGGGTTCGAAGAAATTCTTCGCGACGTGACGGACGCCGGGCATGGCGGTGGCCCCGCGCATCGCGCACCTGCCGGTCGATCCGTCGGAGGGGCCCGGCGGCTGGGTGCCCACCCCTGTTCCGCGCGCCGCGACGGCCGTTCGGACACGGCCCCGGAAGTGTCACTCGCACCGTCAGAATGCGGTCGCAGGGCTACAGGCCCCGCGCCCTGCGACCCGGTGCCCGAGGAGCGGAGCGGTGGCTCGCCGGCGCTTCCGACCCCGGGCTGCCCGGAGTGGTGGTCGCGCCGCCGGCCACGTCGGCTGAAGCGGGGGAGCGGTACTCCACGTCGCGAACATCCGCATCCGGGCCGACCGATGATCCACGGGAAACGTCTAGACCTCCCTCACGGCGTAGTTCCCCAGGGCGTTCTCCAAGCGGTCGTACGCCCGGACCGCCGAGGGGCGGACTGCGGCGGCGATCGCGGCGTGCTCCTCGCCGGCCAGGGTGCGGCGGAACACCTCGGCGAACACCGCCCGGTCGACGGCGGCGAGCAGCGCGGCGGCGACCCGGCACTCGAAGCCGACCGGCATCTCGTGCACCGCCTCGGCCAGCGCCTCCGCGAGTGCCGTCTCGCTCTGCTCGTGCAGCTCGCGCAGCCGGGCGGCCAGGGCGGGGCTGGCGGAGACGGTGCGGGCGAAGTCGGGGCCGGAGAAGCCGAGTCGGGCGTCGTGCCGGTCGAGCCCGGCGAGGCAGTCGCGGCGCAGTGCGGCGAGCGCGGACTCGCCCGGCGCGCGCTCCGAGACGGTGCCGGCGAGCCGGCCGGCGAGCTCCTCGTGCAGGTCGAAGAAGAGGTCCTCCTTGCGGGGGAAGTGGTTGGTGACGGTCATCTTGGCGACGCCGGCGGCGGCCGCGACCTCGGCGATGGTCGTGCGGTCGAAGCCCTGCTCGATGAAGAGCCTGGTCGCCGCGTGCGAGATGGCCTCGCGGGTGCGGCGCTTGTTGCGCTCGCGCAGGTTCGGGGTCGTCCCGGAGTCGGTCATGGCAGGAGCGTAGCGCACTTCGCTGGGTCGGGCACAGTAATTGGATTTGACCCAGCGAATGGGTCCGTCCTAAGTTCTTCCCGGGGGGCCGGAGCGGCCGCCCGGGACGGCGACCAGGGGAGGGCGCATGACGGCATCCGTCACCACGAAGGACAGGCCGGGCGAAGTCCGGCAGGGGGAGCCGGGGCCGATTCCGCCGGGTCTGTGGAAGATGGGCGGGGTGCTCGCGCTCGGGCCGGTGCTCGCGCTGCTGGACGCCACGATCGTCAACGTCGGCATCGACTCCGTCGGCCGCGACCTGCACAGCTCGATCGCGGCGGTGCAGTGGGTGGCCACGGGGTACCTGCTGGCGATCTCGCTGACCATGCCGCTCTCGGGCTGGGCCGCCGGCCGCTTCGGCGGGCGGCGGGCGTGGCTCGCCTCGGTGGTCCTGTTCGTGCTCGGATCGGCGCTGTGCGGCCTGGCCTGGTCGACGGGCAGTCTGATCGCCTTCCGGGTGCTGCAGGGGATCGGCGGCGGGATGATGCAACCGCTCGGCCAGGCAATCATCATACAAGCGGCCGGACCGTCCAGGGTCGGGCGGGTGATGGGCACACTGATGCTCCCGATCAGCCTGGCGCCGGTCCTCGGGCCGATCCTCGGCGGGCTGGTGCTGGAGCACTTCGACTGGCGCTGGATGTTCCTGCTGAACGTGCCGGTCGGGCTGCTGATCCTGCTGCTCGCCGCCCGCTGGCTGCCGGCTGACGAGGCGTCGGACGCGCCGAAGCCCCGGCTGGACGTGACCGGGCTGGTGCTGCTCTCGCCCGGCCTGACCGGTGTGGTCTACGGGCTCGCGACGATCGGTGAGGGCGCGACGGCCGGCTGGGTCGCCCTGGCGGTGGGCACGGTGCTGGTGGTGGTCTACGGCCTGCACGCGCTGCGGGTGGGGCGCGCGGGCGTCCGGGCCCCGCTGATCGACCTGCGGCTGTTCGCCCGGCGCGGCTTCAGCGTGGCGACGGCGAACAGCTTCCTGCAGGGCGCCGCGCTCTACAGCTCGATGTTCCTGGTGCCGCTCTACTACCAGCAGGTCAGGCACGCCGGCGCGGTCGAGGCCGGTCTGCTGCTGGCTCCTCAGGCCCTCGGCACGGCGGTCACCGCGATGCTGGCCGCCCGGATGACGGACCGTGTCGCGCCGCGCCCGCTGATCCTGACCGGTATCGCCTGCTCCCTGGTCGGCACGATCGCCTTCACCCAGCTGGGGAGCGGCTCCGAACCGGCCGCCTGGCTGATCGCCGGCTCGTTGGCACTGCGCGGCGTGGGCATGGGGATGATCGCGATACCCGGCCTGGCCGCGGTCTACGGGAGCGTCGACAAGGACCAGGTGCCGGCGGCGGCGGGGGCGGTCAACGTGCTGAACCGGCTGGGCGGAGCGCTCGGCACGGCGGTGCTGACCCTGGTCCTCCAGCAGGCACAGGAGGGGCACCCCGACCACCCGGGCGCGGCCTTCGGCGAGACCTTCTGGTGGGCGCTGGCCCTGTCCGCGCTCGCCATCGCTCCGGCGCTGCTCTACCCGAACACCCGCAGGCCCGGCTGAGCGCCGCCCGGTTCCCGACCACTCAAGCCCGGAGGTATCCGTGATCATCCGTCACCCCGGTGGCCTTCGCCTGCTCAGCGTGCACGCGCACCCCGACGACGAGTCCAGCAAGGGCGCGGCCACCCTCGCCATGTACGCGGCCGAGGGCGTGGACGTCCTGGTCGCCACCTGCACCGGCGGCGAGCGCGGTTCGGTGCTCAACCCGGCCATGGACCGGCCCGAGGTCCGGGCCGACATCGCCCGCGTCCGCCGCGAGGAGATGGCGGCCGCACGGGAGATCCTCGGAGTGCGCCAGGAGTTCCTCGGCTTCGTCGACTCCGGGATGCCCGGTCCGGGCGAGCCCCTCCCGGTGGGCTGCTTCGCGGCCCACCCGGTGGAGCTCGCGGCGGTGCCGCTGGTCGCGTTGATCCGGGAGTTCCGCCCACAGGTGGTGGTCACCTACGACGAGACCGGCGGCTACCCGCACCCGGACCACGTGATGACGCATCGGGTCACCGTGGCGGCCGTCGAGGCCGCCGCGGACCGGCACCGCCACCCCGAGGCGGGCGAGCCCTGGCAGGTGTCCAAGCTCTACTACCACCTGGCGCTCTCCCGGGCCTGGTTCCGGGCCCTGCACGAGGCCATGACGGAGCGGGGCGTCCCCTCGGGGATGGGCGAGCTGCTCGCCGACTGGCCCGACACCCCGCCCGCCCTCGCCACCACCACCCGGGTGGCGTGCGCCGAGCAGTTCGCCGTGCGGGACGCGGCGATGCTCGCGCACGCCACCCAGGTCCAGCCCGGCGTGGCCTTCATGGCCCACCCGCGGGACATCGAGCGCGAGGTCTGGCCGACCGAGGACTACCACCTGGCCCGGAGCCTGGTGCCGGGGCCCGGGCCGGGCGGGATCGAGACCGACCTGTTCGCCGGGCTCCGGGCGGACGCGGTGGCGGTGGCGGAGGTGGGCGGGGGATGAGCCTCACGGTGGCTGCGGCGGTGCGGGCCGTTTCGGCAGGGGCCGCTTCGGTAGGGGCCGTCACCGCGCGGGTGGTCGCCGCGCGGGCCGTCGCGGTGCTGTCCGGTGCCCCGGTGCTCGGGGCCGTTGCGGCCGCCGTCCGTTCAGCACTGGCCGTCGGCGAGTACGTAGTAGCCCGGTCCGGTCTGCTTGAGCGTGTGGGTGACGAAGGTGTTCCAGAGCCCCATGCTCTGGCCCGAGCCGAGGGCGTAGGTCAGGCCGCCGCTCCGGGAGGCGCGGCCGGCCAGGACCTGGTCGTAGTTGTTGGCGGTGAAGCACTGGGGCGTGCCCCCGCTCGGGGTGGTCGCCGTCACCGCCGTCGAGCGGGCGCCGACCGCGCCCGACCCGTCGACCGCCGCCACCGTGTAGCTGTACGTGGTGCCGGCCGCGAGACCGGTGTCGGTGAAGGCCGTGCCGCTTGGGGCGCCCACCTGGGTGCCGCCGCGGAAGACCCGGTACGAGGCGGCGCCGCTGACGTCCTGCCAGCCGAGGGTGACGGAACCGGTGGCCGCGGTCGCGGTCAGCCCGATCGGGGCCGGCAGCCCGGGGTCGGTGGGGCCGGAGCCGCCGTCCAGGCCCCAGAACTGCGCCGTGTAGTAGCCGGAGCAGATCGTGTCGAGGAAGTAGGCACCGGTCGCTCCGCACTGGTCGGCCCCGGTGCCGGGGTGGACGGCCAGCCCGTGGCCCATCCCGCTGACCGTGAACAGGCCCACGGCGGGTTTGCCGCTCGCGTCGGCGTAGAGCTCCTGGGTGGTGCCGCCGGGGAGGCTCCGGGTGCTGGTCGGCTGCCGGGCGATGCCCTGGACGTTCGTCCACTGGTCCCGCAGTTCGGTCGCGTTCACCGGCCTGACCACGGTGTCGGCGGTGCCCTGCCAGATCGCCACCCTGGGCCACGGCCCGGTGTAGCCGGGGTACGCGGCCCGGACCTTGTCGCCCCACTGGGCGGGGGTGAGCCCCTGGTCCGAGTTCTGGCAGCCGGAGGCGGCGGCCTGGGTGGTGGCGCAGTGGGCGGGCAGCCCGGAGTCGATCGCCCCTCCGGCGAACACGTCGGGGTAGTCGGCCAGCAGGTCGGCGGCCATTCCGCCGCCGGCCGAGAGCCCGGTGACGAACACCCGGCGGGCGTCCGAGCCGTACAGGGACTCGGCCTTGGTGACCATCTCGACCACCGACCTGGCCTCGCCGACGCCCCGGGCGGCCTTGCCGGCGTCGAACCAACTGAAGCAGGAGAGGTTGTTGTTGACGCTGCTGGTCTGCGGGAACACCACCGCGAAGCCGTACTGGTCGGCGAACTTGGTCCAGCCGGAGCTGCGGTAGTAGTCGGTGGCGCTCTGCACGCACCCGTGCAGCGCGACCACCAGGGGAGCGCCGGCGGGCAGCCCGGCAGGGGTGTAGGTGTACATCGCGAGGTTGCCCGGGTTGGTGCCGAACCCGGTGACCTGCTGGAAGCCGCCGCTCGTGGCCGCGGGCGCGGAGGGCGGAACGGAGGCCGGAACGGAGGCCGCAGTGGGGGAGGCCACGGCCGCGTCGGGTGCGGCGGTGGCGAGCGCGAGGGTGACGGCGGTGAGCAGTGCCGCGGTGGTGGGGCGCAGTGGCATGGAGGCTCCTGGGTGGGGGAGGAGTGGGGGGCGGTCCCGTGCAGCGTGGCGCGCCCGGAACGCCGGTGCCATGTGGCGGTCATCCGGGGTCCGCCGCCCGGCCATGGCGCGGGCCGCCATGGCCCGGCCGCCCCGCCCCGCCGCGCAGTGGCAGTGGCAGGGACCGGAGTCAACAGCTGCCCCGCGCCGTAAGGCACTTGAGACGGACGGCCGGACGGGGCAGGTTGATCCCATGACCACCGATGAGATCACCGTCGAAGGGCCCGAGCCCGCGAGCAGCGCGCAGTCCACGAGCGGTCCGGAGCAGCGCACTCGGACGCACACCTGGACGCCCGGCCCGCCGATCACCGAGTACGCCCACCTGAGCGGAGAGGAGATCCTGCTGGAGTGGATCGCCGGGCGGATCCCGGAGCCCTCGATCTGCAGCACCATGGGAATCCACCTGACCGAGGCGAAGCAGGGGGCGGCAGTGTTCCAGGGCGAACCCGGGGACCACCTCCAGAACCCGATGAACACCGTGCACGGCGGGTACCTCGCCACCCTGCTGGACTCGGCGCTCGGCTGCGCGGTGATGAGCAGGCTGCCGGCCGGGGTGGGCTACACCACCACCCAGCTCAACGTGCACATGCTGCGCCCGGTGTTCGCGGACTCGGGGCCGCTGCGCTGTGAGGGCGTGGTGCTGCACCTGGGCCGGACGATGGCGACGGCCGAGGCCAAGGTGGTGGGCGTGGAGAACGGCAAGCTCTACGCGCACGCCACCACCACCTGCGCGATCCTGTCCGCCCGCCCGGCGTCCTGAATCGGGCTGCCCGATCGGCCTCCCGGCCGGTCTGCCCGGCCGGTCTGCCCGGCCGGTCGGCCCGAGCGGTCTGTCCGAGCGGTCTGTCCGAGCGCGGGGCCAGGGAGGCCGGAGAGAGGCTGCCCGCAGTTATGTCCGGTCGCGCGTCCCACCCGAACAGGAACGGGCGGGCCCCGGCCGCCGAGGCGACCGGGGCCCGCCCGGTGGGAATGCCGTGGCCGTTCAGAGGGCCGCGACCACCCCGCAGAGGGCGATGAGGCCGCAGATCCCGAAGTTGACCAGCTTGTGCGACAGGAAGATCGCGGCGAACTCGCGGATGGTCGCGCTCGGCCAGTAGTACCGGGCGGTGGGCGAGCCGAAGACGTGGCCGTTGACGCCGGTCTGGCGGGCGAGCAGGGCGGCGCGGAAAGCGTGGAAGTTGTTGGTGACGACGACGCACCGGTAGTCGGGCTTGGCCTGCTCCATGATGGCCTTGCTGAAGAGCAGGTTCTCCTCGGTGGTGCGCGAGCGGTCCTCCCGCTCGATGTGCTCCGGGGGGAAGCCCTGTTCGATCAGGTAGTCGGCCATCGCGTGGGACTCCGGCAGCTTCTCGTCCGGCCCCTGGCCGCCCGAGGTGATGAGCACCGGCGGGTTGCCGCGGGCGGCCTGGCCCTCGTACACCTCGCGGCCCCGGCTCAGCCGGCTCGCCAGCAGCGGCGGCACGCGCTCGCCGCCGATCAGTCCGGAGCCGAGCACGACCACGAAGTCCACGTCCCGGCGCGGCCGGTGGCGGCCGTACAGGAAGGCGTAGCCGACGAAGCAGGTGAACAGGAAGGAGACGTAGCCGACGACCAGGACCGCGGTGCCCGCCAGGGCGGCCAGCTGCCTGGAGTGGAAGACCAGGGCCGTGATCAGCAGCCCGATGACCGCCAGGATGCCCAGGCCGGCGAGCAGGGACAGCAGGTTGGCCGGTCGCCTGCCCTCCTTGCGGATCATGGTCATGCCGTTGGCGAGCAGGAACCAGACCAGGGCCGCCGTGCCGAGGGCCGGGAGGAGGACGATGACGCCGGCCACGAGCGTGACCACCATGCTGGGCGCCTTGCGGAGTTCGGCGAGCAGGGCGAGGGAGAGCAGGGAGACGGCGATGCCGAGCAGGACGGCGTTGCTGAATTGGCGGCGGTCGCGCAGTACCCCGATTCCGAACAACAGGAAGAACAGGGCGGCTGGGGCATAGGCGATCATGGGTCGTATGGTAGGCCTTCCTCGGTCTGGACCATTCCTGCGAACGGCCCAACCGCTCCGTGGCGGAGCGGTGCCGTCAGGCGAAGCGCTCGATCGCGGCCAGGATCGCGTCGCGCATCCGCGGGCTCCCGGTGTGCCCGGCCTCGTCGATGATCGTCAGGCGGGCGTCGGGCCAGGCCTTGGTCAGCTGCCAGGCGGTGTCGACCGGCCCGCCGAGGTCCAGCCGGCCGTGGATCAGCTCTCCGGGGATCCCGGCCAGCCGTCCGGCACCGGTCAGCAGCGCGTCGTCCGGCAGGAAGGCCCGGTGCGAGAAGTAGTGCGCGGTGATCCGGGTGAAGGCCATCAGGGCCTCGGAGGGGCGGTCGGTGTACGCGTTCGGCTTGCCCAGCGACTCGTGCGAGATGACCGCGTCCTCCCAGGTGGCCCAGGCGCTGGCGGCGGCCCGCCGGACGGGCTCCTCGGTGCTGTTGAGCAGTCGGCTGTAGGCGGCGAGCAGGTCGAAGGTGTCCCCGTCGCGGTCGGCGGGCGGAAGGAAGTCCCGGAACTCCTCCCAGGCTCCGGGCAGGAAGCGGCCCACGCCCCGGTAGAGCCAGTCGGTCTCCTCGGGGCGGGTCATGGTGACCCCGCAGATCACGATCGCGGACACCCGTTCCGGATGGGCCTGCGCGTACGCGAGGATCAGGGTGGAGCCCCACGAGCCGCCGTACAGCAGCCACTTGTCGATGCCGAGGTGCTCGCGCAGCCGCTCCATGTCGGCGATCAGGTGCGGGGTGGTGTTGTGCTCCAGGCTGGTGGACGGGTCGGCGGCGTGCGGTCGGCTGAGCCCGCAGCCGCGCTGGTCGAACTGGACGAGGTGGTAGCGCTCCGGGTCGAAGTACCGCCGGGAGCCCGGGCTGTGGCCGGAGCCGGGCCCGCCGTGCACCACCACGGCGGGCTTGCCCGCCGGGTTGCCGGAGGCGTTCCAGTGGATCAGCTGTCCGTCGCCGACGTCCAACATCCCTTGCGCGTACGGTTCGTAGAGGGGGTACGGCTCGGGCATCGGTGACTCCTCCGTGGTCCGACGGGTGGGTCCGGCGAGCCTATCCCGGTGTCGGCACCGCGCCACCCGGATCTCCGGAGCCTGGATCGGGGCGGCCGGGATCGGGTCGGCGGGGTCAGGCGGCCGGGATCGTGGCGGCGTGAACTGGGTGGCGTGAACTGGGTGGCGTGATCGTGGCGGCCGGGGTCAGCGCCGCTCCGGTGGCAGCAGGGCCGCGAGGCCGTCGAGGATCCGCTGGACTCCGAACTCGAAGCGGACGTCCATGTTCGGCTCGGTGAGCTCGCCGGCGAGTTCGACCAGGTTGGGGTGGGTCTCGGCGGGAAGGGCCCGGAACAGGTCTCCGGCCGCGTCGGCGATGTCCCGGCGGCTGGTGCCGAGCACCTCGGAGGCGGAGATCGGCGACTGCTCCTGGAGCACGAAGCCCTGGACGAAGGCGCCCAGCAGGTAGCTGGCCATGGCGGCGTCCGCGTCGGAGAATCCGGCCGCGCGGAGCCGGTCCAGCTGGTCCTCCATCAGTCCGAGCAGGTGGGGCCCGGGGGCGAGCCGGCCGGCGACGACCTTGGCCGCGTCCCGGGTGTCGAGCAGGAGGCGGCGGTAGCGCCAGCAGTACGCGTGGAACTGTTCGCGCCAGTTCCCCTCGCGCGGCGGGGGTTCGGCGGAGCCCATCACGGCGTCGGTGAGCAGGTCGAGCAGCTCCTGCTTGTTGCGGACGTGCCAGTACAGCGAGGCCGCCTTGACGCCGACCTCGGCGGCGACCTTGCGCATGGACAGCCCGGCCAGGCCGTCGCGTTCCAGCACCCGCAGCGCGGCCTGGGCGAGGGCCTCCCTGGTCAGGTGGGGTGTGGTGTCGTCGCTCCCGGGCGTGCCGGTGTGGTTCTGCGGCATGGCTGTGCGGACGCCTCCGGCGGTCGAGCGGATTCCTGTTTGCAATCTAACACCGTTAGGTGCACTCTGTGGCTGTCGCCGCGACCCCTAACACCGTTAGGGGCTCATGATCGGGAGGGAACCCATGGAGGACACGAGCGCCCGCCGCCGACGGCTCGCGCTGCTCACGCTCTGCGTCACCATGTTCATGTCCATGCTGGACAACGTCATCGTCAACAACGCCTTGCCCCGCATCGGCCAGGAGCTGGACTCCGGGATCAGCGGCCTGCAGTGGGTCGCCGAGGGCTACAGCCTGGTGTACGCGGCCTTCGTGCTGACCGGCGGCGCGCTCGGCGACCGCCACGGCCGCACCCGGGTGTTCCGGCTCGGCCTCGCCCTCTTCACGGTCGGTTCGGCCGTGGCCGCGCTCGCCGGAACGATCGGCGTCCTGGTCGGCGCCCGGATGCTCCAGGGCGTCGGCGCCGCGCTGCTCACCCCGGGCAGCCTCGCCCTGCTCCGGCACGTCTTCACCGACGAGCGGGAGCGGGCCAAGGCCATCGCCACCTGGTCCGGGGTCTCCGCGCTCGGCCTGTCGGTCGGCCCGGTGGTCGGCGGTCCGATGGTCGAACACCTCGGCTGGGCCAGCGTGTTCTGGATCAACGTGCCGATCGGCGTCGCCGGCCTGCTGCTCGCCGTCCGGGTGCTCCCGGAGGTCCCGCCGCGCGCCCGCCGGATCGACCTCGGCGGCCTCGCCCTGTCCGCCGCCGGACTGGGCCTGCTGGTCTACGCGCTGATCGAGGGCCCCTCCCGGGGCTGGACCGACAGCGTGGTCCTCGGCTGCGGCGCCGCGGCCGCCGTGCTGCTGCTCGCCTTCCTGCTGCTCGAACTGCGCCTCGCCGAGCCGATGCTGGAGCTGCGGCTGTTCCGTGACGGCATGCTGGGCGGCGCGCTGCTCAGCGGGTTCATGGTCAGCTTCGGGATGTTCGGCGCGCTGTTCTTCCTGCCGTTGATGATGCAGGGCACCCTCGGCTGGTCCCCGGCCGCGGCGGGCTGGGCCGGGCTGCCGATGACCGCGATGCTGGTGGTCGCCGCGCCGCTCTCCGGTCTGCTGACCACCCGCTACGGGCCGCGGCCCCCGCTGGTGATCGGTCTCCTCCTCTGTGCGGCCGGGCTCGGCGGACTGTCGCTGTACGGCGACCACGCGCGCTACCTCGAGTACCTGTGGACGCTGTTCGCGATGGGCCTCGGGATGGGGCTCACCTTCACGCCGGTGTCGATCGGCGTGATGCAGCGGGTCGACCCGGCCCGGACGGGGATGGCCTCGGCCGCCATCAACACCCTGCGCGAACTCGGCGGCGTGCTCGGGATCGCCGTGCTGGGCGCCGTCCTGACCAGTCGTCTGACCGACTCCCTGACGGCCGCCCTGCACCGACTGGGCGTCCCGCCGGACGCCGTCGGCCCGATCGCGGACGCGCCCACCGGCGCGGTGCACGGCGGCGGCGGTGCGGCGTCGGCCCTGCCCGCTCCGCTTCAGGAGGCGGTGGACGGCGCCTTCATCGACGGGATCCACCTCGCCGTGCGCTGCGGAGCGGTCGCGCTCGCGGTCACCGCCGTCCTGGTCGCCGTCCTGCTCCGGCGGACGCGTCCGACCACCCCGCCGGAGGCCGCGGCCGAGCGACCGGCGGAACCGGCCGGGACCCGCGCCGCCTGACCGGTGCCCGTACGGCCGCGTGACCGGCTGCCACACTCGGGCACCTCTTCGGCCCCGGGCACCTCGCCGGCCGGGCGACCGTCGGCCGGGCGACCGCCCGCCGAGCCCGAGGACGCCGCCGGAGGGTCGTCGGCGGCGGGGCCGTCAGCGGACGCCCTCGATCGCCGCCTGCGCCGTGCGGGCCAACTCGCGCCGGGCACCCGCCCGGCCGGGCCGCGGGCCGGGCGGCGGGATCGGCGGCAGGAAGGTCACGTCGGCGACCAGCCCGCGGGCCGCGACCACCCGGGCGAGCGAGGTGAGCAGGCCGTCGTCCCCGATGAAGGCGGGCACGCTGGTCGGCCGCCCGTCGGCCAGCCGGTAGCGGATCGTCACCGGCTGGACGTCGGCCCCCGCCTCCACCGCCGCCTGGAACAGGGCGGGCCGGAACCGGCCGCTCTCCCGCCCGCACCAGGTCGACCCCTCCGGGAAGACGATCACCGGCTGCCCGGAGCGCAGCACCTCGGCCACCGCCGCGACGGTGTCCGGCAGCGTCCGCAGCCGGTCGCGGTCCAGGAAGACGGTGCCGCAGCAGGCGATCAGCGGGCCGAGCACCGGCCACCGCCGGACCTCGGTCTTGGCCAGCGACCGGCCCGGCTGCCCGGCGGCCAGCAGCGGTATGTCGAGCCAGGACACGTGGTTGGCCACCACGAGCACCCCTCCGCCCGAGCCCGCCCCCGGGCCAGGCCCGCCGGGCCCGGCGAGGTGGACGGTCACCCCGAGGGAGCGCAGCACCACCCGCGCCCAGAGCCGGACCAGCAGGATCCGGGCGCGGTACGGGGCCAGCCGGGCCGGCAGGCCGAGCACGACCCCCGCCAGCACCGCCGCCAGACAGGCCGCCAGCCGCAGCGCCCGCCGGGGGTGGGAGACCTCCGGGGAGATGTCGGCCAGGCAGGTCTCGGGCCGGCAGGTCGCCGTGGGCAGCCAGACACTCATGACGAGGCGCCCGAGGCGGGGACGCCGGACAGGAAGTGCCGCAGGTAGCGGGGGTCGGTGCGCTCCAGCGAGAGCAGCACGTACAGGTCGGCGCAGTCGAAGTCCGGGTCGTACGCGGGCTCGCCGCAGACCCAGGCGCCGAGGCGGAGGTAGCCGCGGAGCAGGGCCGGCAGCGCGCCCCGCTCGGCGCGGGCCACCCCGGTGGCGTCCCAGCGCCGGTGCGGGGTGACCCGGTACTCCTCGGGCGCGAGGTGCTTGGCGCTGACGGTGTCCCAGACCCGGGCCGCGGTGGCGCCGCCGTCCCCCAGCTCGATCGAGCAGCAGCCGCCGACCCAGGTGTTGCCGGTGTCGGCCAGGTAGCGCGCGATGCCGCCCCACATCAGGTTGATGACGGCGCCGTTGCCCCGGTGGTCCGGGTGGATGCAGGAGCGCCCGAGCTCGACCAGGCCGGGGCGGACCGGTGCGAGCGCGGAGAGGTCGAACTCGCCGTCGGAGTACAGCCGGCCGGCCCGTCGGGCGGCCTCGGGGCGCAGCAGCCGGTAGGTGCCGATGACGGTGCCCTGCTCGCCCTCGCGGACCAGCAGGTGGTCGCAGAACTCGTCGAACGGGTCGACGTCCAGACCCTCGACCGGGCTGTGCAGCACGGCGCCCAGTTCGGCGCCGAAGACCTGGTGGCGCAGCCGCTGGGCGGCGCGCACGTCGTCCTCGTCGCGGGCGAGGGAGACGGTGTACGCGGCCGGGGCGGCGGGCCGGGGGCGGGGCGCGGGGACCGCCGGGGCGTCGTGGGCGGTGGCGACTGCGGACGGAGCGTACGTGGGGACGGTGGTCATGGCGGACCCTCCAGGGCAGCACGATCGGCGGTGCCGTGGATCACCAGGGCACCGTCCCGGTCCGCAGGCGGTTGGGCATGGACGCGAACCGGTCCCCGTATGTCTCTCCGAATCGGTTGGCATTTATGTTGCGGCCCGGGGGAGCGCAGATGTGCACCTGTTGAATGGGAACACCCGTGGCCCGTCGGTCACTTGCACGGCACCGGGCGCTCGACCGGCGGGGGTGGACAAGGTACGGCGCGGGGGCGTACGGCCGCACCGTACGCCCCCGCGCCGCCCCCGCGCCGCACCCGCCGTCGTCACGTCGCCGTCCGTCCCCGGCCCGACCTCGACGGGCGGCTCAGAACGCCCGCCAGCCCTCCGGGTCGACCCCGCCCGGGACGGCGCCGGCCGGGCCGTACGGCTCGCGGGTGTAGACGAAGGAACCGACGTCCAGGTGGCTGACCGTGCCGTCGGGGTGGCGGACCACCCGCAGGGTCTCGCCCGCGTAGTAGTTCTCCACGCCGGTCCAGGTGCCGTCCGGCTCGGGCCGGAACCGGGAGCCGCGGCCGGCGCCAGTGAGCGGGCTGAGTTCCAGCACCCGTCCGGGCCGCAGTCGCAGGGCGGTCGGCGCGGCGCCCCAGTACCAGGGGCCGGTGAGTTCCAGCAGCTCCGCGTCCACGTCGGCCGCCGGGCGCCACGGTTCGGGCAGCCGGGGCTCCAGTTCGGCGGTGAGCGTGAGCAGCTGGGCGGCCAGCCCGGCGGTACTGGGGCCGCTGGTGGCGTTGGAGAGGGCGTACGCGGCCAGGCCGTCGGCCTCGCTGATCCACAGTCCGGCCGTGAAGCCGGGCATCGAGCCGGTGTGTCCGTACAGCAACCGGCCCTCGTGGCGGCGCAGTTGCAGGCCGAGTCCGTAGCCGCTGGTCCACTCGGCGTCGTCCGGGCCGACGGCCGGCCGGCGCATCTCGGCGAGGGTGCCGGCGGACAGCACCTTGTCGTCGCCGGCCGTCAGGAAGGCCGCCCAGCGGGCCAGGTCGGCGATGGTGGACCAGAGTTGGCCGGCCGGGCCCATCAGTCCGGTGTCGGTGAGCGGCTCGGGCAGCATGACGTCGGCCCAGGGGTGGACGGCGAAGCCCCCGGCGTGCGGGTGCTCGGGCAGTGCCGTGGTGCGGTCCATGCCGAGCGGGGCGAGCACCTCGCGGCGCAGCGCCTCGTCCCAGGGCTCGCCGCGCAGCTTCGCCACCAGGGCGCCGAGCAGCGCGTAGCCGGGGTTGGAGTAGTGGTGGACCCGCCCGGCCGGGTGCTTCAGCGGCCGCTCGGTCTCCAGGAGGTCGTCGAGGCCGGGCCGCAGGGTGCCCTCGGTCCGCTCCCACCACGGGCCGGGGGTCTCGGCGGGCAGGCCGGAGGAGTGTGAGAGCAGTTGGGCGATGGTGGGGTCGTCGGCGGGGGTGCCGGGCAGGTGCCGGGAGAGCGGGTCGGCGAGGTCGAGCAGGCCCTCGTCGCGCAGCCGGAGCACCAGGACGGCGACGAAGGTCTTGGTGAGGGAGCCGATCCGGTACTGGACGTCGGGGGTCGGCGCGTGCCCGTCGACCATGCTGCGGGCGCCGCTCCAGACCGGCTGCCCGTCCCGCAGCACCCCGGCGACGAGCGAGGGAGTGCGGCCCTCGGCCTGGGTGACGGCGAGCCGGTGCAGCAGGGCGCGGCGGGTGGCGGGCAGCAGCTCGGCGGGAAGGTCGGTCATGTGGACTTCCGGACTCATCGACATGTGTACGGACAGTAGTCCAGCCCGGCGCCGGGGCCGACCGAATAACCGGGGCGGGCCTGATGGCCGGTGTGGCCCAGTCGAGCGCGGCCCGGATGGCGACCGGCCCGGGCCCGGCCCCGCCGGAACGCTCAGTCCGTCGGCGGCGGCAGCTCCGGCCGCTCCAGCCAGGCCTCGAAGAGCGGGCCGAGCGGGGCGGTGGTGTACCGGGCGGCGTGCGCGCGCAGGTCGGCGGTGGAGACCACGCCGTGCCGGTTGGCGCTCGTCCAGTCCCGCAGCATCGCGAAGAACGCGTCCTCGCCGAGCGCCCGCCGCAGCGCGTGCACCAGCAGTCCGCCGCGCTGGTACAGCCGGTCGTCGAACATCAGCTTCCGGCCCGGGTCGCCGAGGCACAGGTCCTGCGGCAGCCCGGCGAGCAGCCGGTGCGCGGCGGCGGCGTGCACGGCCGCACCAGGGCCGCCGGCGTGCTCGGACCAGAGCCACTCGGCGTACTTGGCGAAGCCCTCGTTGAGCCAGATGTGCCGCCAGTCGGCGATCGTGACGCTGTTGCCGAACCACTGGTGGGCCAGCTCGTGCGCGATCAGCCGCTCGCGTTCCCAGCCGCCGCCGAGGTGGTTGGTGCCGAAGGTGGCGACGCCCTGCGCCTCCACCGGGACGTCCAGTTCCTCGTCCGCGACGACCACCGCGTACTCGCCGAACGGGTACGGGCCGAAGACCTCGCCGAAGTACGCCGCCATCTCGGGCTGCCGGGCGAAGTCCCGGGCGAACGCCGCGGCCAGCCGCTCCGGCACGTAGCCGGTCTGCGGCACCGCCGGGCGCACCGCCAGCGGCACCGGCCGGTAGTGCCCGATCGACACCGTCACCAGGTAGGTCGGGGTCGGCGCGCTCTGCTCGTACACCCAGGTGGTGCTGGACGCCTTGGTGGTGCGGGTCAGCAGCCGGCCGCTCGCCACCACCGTGAACGGGGACGCCGTGGTGACGGCGATCTGGTAGGTCGCCTTGTCGGCGGGGCGGTCGTTGCACGGGAACCAGGACGGAGCGCCGACCGGCTGGCTCGCCACCAGCGCGCCCTCGGTCAGCTCCTCCCAGCCCAGGCCGCCCCACGGGCTGCGCACCGGGCGCGGATTGCCGGCGTAGTGCACCTCGACGGTGAACGCCGCGCCGGGCGCCAGGGCCTTGGCCGGGCGGATCCGCAGCTTGCCGGCGCGGTGGGTGTAGCGGGCGGCCCGGCCGTCGACCAGCACCCGCCCGATCCGGAACTCGGCCAGGTCGAGCGCGAACTCCGCCAGCGCGGCGTCCGCGACCGCGCTCAGCCGGGCCGATCCGGCCAGCCGGTTGGGCCCGGGCCGGTAGTCCAGCGCCAGCTCGTAGCGGTGCACCCGGTAGCGGTGGTCGCCGCTGGTCGGGAAGTACGGGTCCGGGGCGCCGGCGGCCGCGGGGACGGGCTTGGACTTCACGGGGACGTGCGCTTCCTGCGGGCCGGGACGGGGGGACGGGGAGGTGGTCACGGCGTGGCCTGCCACGCCTCGATCGGATTGCCCAGCCACCGGGTGTCGGCGGGGACGGACTCGGCGCGCATCACCAGCGAGGCCGGGCCCAGCGTGCTGCGCGCGCCCACCGTGCTGCCGGGCAGCACGATGCCGCCCGGGCCCAGGGTGGCGCCCTCGCGGAGGACCACAGTATCCATCCGCATGATCCGGTCGTGGAAGAGGTGGGTCTGCACCACGCAGCCCCGGTTGACGGTGACCCCGTCGCCGAGGGTGACCAGGTCGGCCTCCGGCAGCCAGTAGCTCTCGCACCAGACCCCGTGCCCGACGTGCGCCCCGAGCGAGCGGAGCCACAGGTTGAGCACCGGGGTCCCCGGCACCGCGCCGACCAGCCACGGAACCGCCAGCATCTCCACGAAGGTGTCCGCCAGCTCGTTGCGCCACACGAAGCCGCTCCACAGCGGGTGCTCCACCGCCCGGAACCGCCCGACCAGCAGCCACTTGGCCGCCACCGCGACCGCGCAGGCCAGCACGCCGGCCGCCAGCAGGACCAGGCCCGACAGCAGCGCGGCGGTCAGCGGCGAACCGGCCGCCAGCCCGCACAGCGCCGCCACGGTCAGCAGGCCCAGCGCCCCGGAGGCCAGCACCGGCACCAGCCGGCCGACCTCGACCAGCCCGCGCGCCCACAGCAGCCGGGCCGGCGGCTCGTAGGTCAGGCTCTGGTCGGCCTGGTCCGCCGACCGCGGCAGCCGCATCGGCGGCATGCCCAGGTACGAGCCGCCCTTCTTCGCCTTCGCCGGCGTCGCCGACAGCACGCCCACCAGGCCGCGCTTGGGCACCGACCGGCCCGGCGCGGTCATCCCCGAGTTCCCCAGGAACGCCCGCTCGCCGACCTTCGCCTCGCCGAGCCGCACCCAGCCGCCGCCCAGCTCGTACGGGGCGATCAGGGTGTCGTCGGCCAGGAACGCGCCGTCGCCGACCGTGGTCAGGCTGGGCAGCGCCAGCACCGTGGACACCTCCGCGCCCCGCCCGACCCGCATCCCGAGGGCCCGCAGCCACAGCGGGGTGACCAGCCCGGCGTAGAGCGGGAACAGCACCTCGCGGGCGCGGTCCATCAGCTGGGTGACGGTCCACGCCTGCCAGCCCACCCGGCCGTGCAGCGGGTGCGTGCCGGGCACCAGGCCGATGCTCAGCAGCCGGACCAGCACCACCAGCTGCGCCGCGTACACCGCGCCGAACGCCAGGGTGGCGGGCAGCAGCCCGAGGAGCGCTCCGCCGAGCGCCGGACCGAGGTCCGCGCCCTGGTCGACGAAGCGGGACAGCGCGGCGAGCGCGGCGAGCGCGGGCAGCACCGGGAGCAGGCCGAGCACGGCGCCGCTGGCGCCGTACAGCGAGGCCCATCGGGCCCGGCGGGTCGGGCGCTCCTTGGGCCAGGTCCGCTCGACGCGGCCCAGCTTGACGGCGGGCGCGCCGCCCCAGCGCTGGCCGGTCGGCACCTGTCCGGTGACGCTCGAACCGGCCGCCACCTGGGCGCGCTTGCCGACCCGGGCGCCGGGCAGCAGTGTCGAGCGGGTGCCGACCACGGCACCGGAACCGATCTTGACCTGGCCGATCAGCAGCCGGTCGCCGTCCAGCCAGTAGCCGCACAGGTCCACCTCGGCCTCGACCGCGCAGCCGCGGCCCAGCTTCAGCATCCCGGTGACCGGCGGCAGCGAGTGCAGGTCCACGTCGGGCGCGACCTTCGCGCCCAGCGCCCGGGCGTAGCGCACCAGCCAGGCGCCGGACAGCGAGTCCGCGCCGCTCAGCTCGGCGAGCCGCTCGGCGGTCCACAGCCGCAGGTGGACGGAGCCGCCGCGCGGGTGGCTGCCCGGGCGCAGGCCCCGCAGCAGCAGCCGGGCGCCGCCCGCCGCGACGGCCAGCCGGCCCGGCGGGGAGTACAGCGCGAGCGCGCCCGCGCCGACCCACCACCACGAGGCGGTGGGCGCCCACGGGTAGTCGCCGACGTGGGTGAGCAGGTTCCCGGCGGCCAGCAGGGCGACCGTCCAGCGCAGGCCGACCACGGTGAACAGCGGGATCAGCAGCAGCAGCTGGAGCAGCTTGGCCCTGGTCGGCACCAGGGCGATGGTCCGGGCCTCGGCGCTCTCGCCGGCGCTGCGCTCCAGATGCCGGGCGAGCTTGCGCAGCGTCGGGTGCTGGTAGATGTCCAGCACGGCCGCGCTCGGGTAGCGGGTGCGCAGCAGGGTGGTCAGCCGGGCGGCTGCCAGGCTGCCGCCGCCGATCGCGAAGAAGTCCTCGCGCGGGCCGCCGACCCGGACCCCGAGGATCTCTGACCACTGCTCGGCCAGCCACGCCTCGGTGCCGTACAGCTCCTCGCTCGGGCCGGCGGTCTCCAGCTCGGGCAGCGGCCAGGGCAGGGCGTTGCGGTCGACCTTGCCGGAGGTCCTGGTGGGCAGGGTCTCGACGGTCGCCAGCAGTGGCACGAGGGCGGCGGGCAGCTCGGCGCGCAGCCGCTCGACGGCCTGCTCGCGGTCGAAGCCGTCCTGGACCACCAGGTAGCCGACCAGCAGCTGGTTGCCGCCGCGCGCGGTGCGGACGGCCGCCGCCGCGCCCGCCACGCCGGGCAGGGCCTGCAGGGCCGCGTCCACCTCGCCGAGCTCGATCCGGCGGCCGCCCAGCTTGATCTGCTCGTCGGTGCGGCCCAGGAACAGCAGGCCGGCCGGGTCCGCCTGGACCAGGTCACCGCTGCGGTAGGCGCGCTCCCAGCCCAGCGAGGGCAGCGGCGCGTACTTCTCGGCGTCCTTCTCCGGGTCGAGGTAGCGGGCCAGGCCCACCCCGCCGATCACCAGCTGTCCGGTGCCGCCGGCGGCCACCGGCAGGCCGGCCTCGTCCACCACGGCGAGGTCCCAGCCGTCCAGCGGCAGGCCGATCCGCACCGGGCCCTCGCCGGTCAGCAGGGCGGCGCAGGCGACCACGGTGGCCTCGGTCGGGCCGTAGGTGTTCCACACCTCGCGGCCCTCGGTGACCAGGCGCTGCACCAGTTCGGGCGGGCAGGCCTCGCCGCCGAAGATCAGCAGCCGCACCTCGTTGAGGGCCTCGGCCGGCCACAGCGCGGCCAGGGTCGGCACAGTGGAGACCACGGTGATCTCCTGCTCGGCCAGCCACGGGCCGAGGTCGGCACCGCTGCGCACCTGGGAACGGGGCACCGGCACCAGGCAGGCGCCGTGCCGCCAGGCCAGCCACATCTCCTCGCAGGAGGCGTCGAAGGCCACCGAGAGGCCGGCCATCACCCGGTCGCCGGGGCCGATCGGCTCCTCCTGGAGGAAGAGCGCGGCCTCGGCGTCCACGAAGGCGGCGGCGTTGTGGTGGGTGACGGCCACGCCCTTGGGCTTGCCGGTCGAACCGGAGGTGAAGATGATCCAGGCGTCGTCGGCCGGGGTGGGGCGGCGCTCCAGGGCGGGAGCGCGCTCACCGGTGGTCGTCAGGCCGCGCCCGGCACCGAGCACGGCGGCGACGGCGGCCTCGCCGAAGACCAGCTCGGCGCGTTCGTCCGGGTCCTCGGCGTCCACCGGGACGTAGGCGGCCCCGGCGGCGAGTACCGCGAGGATCGAGACGTAGAGGTCGTTGGTGCCGGAGGGCACGCGCACACCGACCCGGTCGCCCGGGCCGATCCCGGCGGAGGCCAGCCGGCGGCGCAGCTGCTCGACCTCGGTGGCCAGCGCGCGGTAGCTGAGCACGGTGTGGCCGTCGTCCAGGGCGGGCTCGTCGGGGTGGGAGCGCACGGTGGCGTCCAGTACGTCGACCAGGGTGCGGGGGACGGCGGCCGGGCGGCCGGGGAACAGGGCGAGGGCCGGGCCCGGCTGCGCCGGAGGGGCCTGGGCCGGCTCCTGCCGTGCGGTGCCGGCCGGCGTCCCCGCGGGTTGCGCGGGGTCCTGGGGCACGGGCACGGGCACGGGCGGGGGCGCGGTCTCGGTCGTGGGCTCCGCGGGCTCCTGGGGCGCGGGCCCGGGCTGTGCGGCCCCGGCCGGTGGCGTCGGCTCCTGCGGTGGCGTGGCGTGCTGCTCCGGGTGGCTCGGTTCAGCTGTCATGGCAGCCGTGCGCTCCTCGTCCTCGCCCCGTTCCGACCGATGCCCGGCCCCTGGGGCGGTGGGAGCACCAACCTGACCGGGTGACCCCACTCCGGGGCCGGAGCGGACAACCCGACCGATGGTAGCCCCGGGGCGGCGACCGGGCAGGACCGGAAACTCGCCCCAACTGGCGCCGGAACGACCGAATCTGACGGATCATCAGCCGATAACTGGGGCTCCTTGGAATCGATGTGACGAATTGTCAGTCGAATTGACGGGCCGTCAGGTGGAATTTTCGACCGTGATCCACACCACAGTGAATCCTGCTCCCTTCGAGTGGTGGAGGGGGTGGAACGCGGCGGGCCGGACCTCCCGGCCGGAGGTGATCGGCTCGGGAGGTCCGGCCCGCCGCCGTTCCGGCGGTCAGCGGAACAGGTGCAGGTTCTCGCCGAGGAAGGCCTCCAGAGCGCGGGGAGCGCGTCCGACGAGACGGAGGAAGGTGTCGTCCGGCGTCTCCTTGCGGACCGCCGCGAGCTGCTGGATCTCCACCACGTGGGTGGCCAGCCAGTGCGGCATCCCGGCCCGCTCGACCAGGTGGACGTGCAGCTCGGACGGGCCCAGGTCGAGATAGCGGACCGGCCGCCCGAGCAGCTCGCCCAGCAGTGCGGTGAGCTCCGGGTGGCTGTAGGCCCGTCCGCCGGTCAGCGGGTAGGTGCCGCCGGCGAGGTCGGGCCGGGTGAGCACCTCGGCCGCGGCGTCCCCGATGTCCCGGACGTCCACGTAGTTGCACCGCGCTTGCCCCAGCGCGCCGTGCACCACCCCGGCGGCGGCGACGCCGGGCGCCAGGAGCAGCAGCTTCTGCATGAACGCGTACGGCCGCAGCACCGTGGTGGTGACGCCGGAGGAGCGCAGCCGCTGCTCGATCAGGTGGTGGCCGCGCGAGACCTCGACGGGGGAGTCCGGCTCGGCGGCGGGCGCGGAGACCTTGACGACGTGCTCCACGCCGCAGTCGAGCGCCGCCTCGATCGCGTTCAGCTCGAAGCGGACCTGCCGCGGGCCGTTGGCCATGGTGAGGAAGAGCTGGTGCGCGCCGCGGAAGGCCTCGCGCAGGGAGGCAGGATCGGCGGCGTCGGCCGGGAGGGTGGCGGTCCGGGCGAGGGTGTGCTCGTCGAGGGTGGCGGCCAGTCGGTCGGGGTCGCGGCTGAGGGCGCGGCTCGGTGCGCCGAGGGCGGCGAGGCTGCGCAGGGTGGCGCCGCCGGTGGCGCCACCGGCGCCCATGATGACGATCATGATGTCTGCCTTTCGGGGTGGGGTTGGGGTGCGGTGGGGAGCCGGTGCTGTGCGGTGCGGGCCGGGCGGCTGCCGCGCCAGTGCCAGGTGGTGATGGTGGCGGCGATCGCCGCGGAGACCGGCAGGTCGACCGGCAGCCGGGGCGGCCACGGGCTGTCGGCGAACGCCGGGACGTGGGGCAGCCAGCGGGCGGCGGCGAGGCCGACGGCCAGGCCGAGCGCGGCGGCGGCCAGTCCGAGGACCGCGGCGGCGAGCGCGCGCGGGGTCCGGGCGGGCCGGGGGCGGAGTGGACGCCGGCGCAGCGCGGCGCCGAGCGCGGCGGCCACCAGGGCGGAGCTGCCGCCGATGGTGGTGAGTGCGGCGGTCACCAGCTGCGGCTGGCCGGTGACGGCTCCGCCGGTCCCGGCCATGGCGGCGGGCATGACGTAGGCGACCAGGACTTCGCGCCACAGGACGAAGGGCGGGGGAGCGCCCGGGGCCTTCTTGCTCATGGGGGTGGACTTCCTTCCATAGGTAATAAGGTGCCTAAGTATTTGTGCTTAGGTGCCTAACTATTAGGGCCGGGAAGAGGCGGGCCGTTCTACGGCGGCCCGCCGGGGTGTGGATCAGTCCTCGGTCAGCGCGTCCATGCCGGCGACCACACGGGCCAGCAGGTCCAGGAAGGTGGTGCGCTCCTCGGGCGAGAGTCCTTCGACCAGTGCCTGCATCCGGGCGAAGTGCTCGGGTGCCAGCTCGCGCATCCTGTCGGCGCCGCGTGCGGTGAGCACCACCACGTTGCCCCGTCCGTCCTCCGCGGACGGGCGGCGGGCCACCAGGCCCTGCCGCTCCAGGCCGTCGACCAGCCCGGTCACGGTCGCCCGGGTGACGCCGAGGCTCGCCGCGAGCTGGGAGGGCGACTTCTCGCCGCCGTGGTCCTCCAGGTCCGCCAGTAGCCGGTAGCGGCCGGTGGAGAGGCCGAAGCGGCCGAAGTGCACCTCGCCGGCCTGGCCGAGCCGGGCGCCCGCCGCCATCAGTCGGCTCGCGACCAGGATCGCCTGCGGATCGGCCGAGAGACCGTAGCGGACGATCTGACGGCGGGCCTGTTCGAGGCTGGGAGCGGTGGGGCCGCTCTCGGGGTGCGGGGTCACGAGAAGTAATATGGTGCCTAACCTGATTCCCGGTCAAGTGGGACCGTGAGCCCTTGCCTAGGCGGCACGAGGGGCGATCCGGGGCGGCGTCCAGTCGGCGTGCCGCAGGACGGTCCGGACCATCGCACCGGGCGGGGTGAGCCGGATCGCGGCGTTGCGCAGGCCCACCGCCAGCGGGTGGGCGAGCTGCTGACCCATCCGGCCGGCCCGGCGGGCATCGCGGGCGACCGCCTGGCTGCGCGGCCGGCGGACGGCGTCGTAGCGGGCGAGCGCGCCCTCGACCGTCCGCGCTTCGGTGAGTGCCGCGGCCAGGGTCACCGCGTCCTCCAGTGCCTGGCAGGCGCCCTGGCCCAGGTGGGGCGTCATGGCGTGCGCCGCGTCGCCGAGCAGCGCGATCCGGCCGGAGGCGAAGGAGGGCAGCGGAGTGGCCAGCTCGTTGACGTCGTGGTGCAGCACCGCCTCCGGCCGGGTCGCGGCCAGCAGTGCGGGGATCGGCTCGTGCCAGCGCGCGAAGCGCCGGCGGACTTCGGTCAGCGGATCGCGGTAGCGGACCCCGGCCGGGGCGTTCAGGACCGCGTGCCACTCGGCGGTGCCGTCCGGGAAGGCGATGTGGCCGAACTCGGCGCCGTGGCCCCAGGTCAGCTCGAAGTCGGCCGCCAGGCCCTCGACCGGGTGCTCGGTGATCGCCCGCAGCACCGTCGAGCCGCTGTAGGCCGGCCCGGGGTGGTCGGGGAAGAGGCGGCGCCGAAGGCGGCTGTTGATGCCGTCGGCGGCCACCAGGAGATCGGCCTCCAGTCGGCCGGCCCACAGGAGGTCGGACGTCGGGGAGTCGGTCCTCGGGAGGTCGGACGTCGGGGAGTCGGTCCTCGGGGAGTCGGCCCTCGGGAGGTCGGTCCTCGGAGACCGGGCCTCGGGGGTGCTGCCGCCCAGACCGGCCCGGACCCGGAACGGCTGGGTGGTGTCCACCTCGGTCACCTCGGCGCCGACGACGAGGCACTCGGCGGGAAGCGCCTCGCGCAGGATGCGGTGCAGGGCCGCGCGGGGGATCCCGACGATCGGAGCGCCCAGCTCGCGTTCCAGCGCCACGCCGTCCATCGCGGCGAGCCGACGGCCGTCCGGTGTGCGGGTGCCGCCGGTGTACTGGCGGCGGGCGGCCGCCTCGACCGCCTCGCCGACCCCCAGGGCGGCGAGTGCGCGCATCCCGTTGGCGGCCAGCGAGATCCCGGCGCCCGCGTCGTCCAGGACGGCCGCCCGCTCGACCACGGTCACGTCCCACCCCGCCATCCGGAGGCCGATCGCGGCCGCCAGTCCGCCGATGCCGCCCCCGACCACTACCGCGCTGCTGCTCATGCCCGGTCCTTCCCGTGTCGCCGCACTGCCTTCTACAGGTGTAGAAGGAGCGTACTACGGGCCGGTCGGCGGGCGGACGGGGTGGGGGAGGGGTCTCTCGAGGTGCTCGGGGCGCTCGGGCGGGTGCTGCGCGGCGGGCGGTCCCGGGGCGAGGTGGTGCGCGGCGGGCGCCGGGGCGCCGGTAGAAAGGAGGGATGCGGCGAAACGAGGATCAGAAGCGGGACGATGCGGGGCGGCCGGACCGGCGGACGGCGCTGGCGGACGCCGCGATCGGGGTGCTGGCGGACCTCGGCGTGCGCGGACTGACCCACCGGGCGGTCGACGCGGCGGCCGGGCTGCCGCTCGGAACCACCTCGGCCTACCTGCGCACCCGGCAGGCGCTGCTCACCGCGCTGGTGCGGCGGCTGGTGGAACTGGACCAGGGCGAGCTGCACGCCATGGGGGAGCAGGTCCCGGTCCGATCCGCTGAGGAACTGGCCGACGGTATTGACGAGTTGATGCGCCGAAGGCTCTCCGGCGATGGGCGGCGTCGCTCGCTCGCGCGGTACGCCTGCGCGGTGGAGAGCGTGCGCGATCCCGAGCTGCGCGAGATCCTCGTCCCGCGCGAGAACGCCGGGCGCTCCGCCGTCCGGGCGTTCCTCGCCGCCCGGGGTGTGGCCGACCCCGACGCTCGGACCACCACGCTGTTGGCCTGTGTCGACGGCCTGGTCTTCGAGCACCTGGTGGGTGGCGGCAAGCCCGGGGCCGACGCGATCCAGGGGCTGGTGGCGGCCGCCCTGCGGGGGGCGGTCGCGAGCTGAGCCGTATCGGGGGACCGCCCCGCGCGGATCGGGGCCCGGTCGGCCCGCAGTCCCTGAGCATCGTCGATCAGGTCATCGCCGAGGACGGCCGGTCGCGGTCGGTCGCAGCCGGACGAGGCCTCCGAGGTCGCGCTCGCCGAAGTCGTCGAGGTCGTCGGTGTCTGTCGCGGCCGCCCGGCAACGGGCCGCGTAATAGCGGTGCGCCCGGTAGCGCGGGGGTTCGGGGAATCCACCTCCCTGCCCGACTGCGGCAGCCCCGCCGGCCTCGCCCGACTGGGGTGGCGGGCGGCCGGTTGGCGACTTCCGGTGACGTGACATCAGGTCAATCAACCGTCAAGTTGGTTCATTCACAGAATGTTTCACGGCGCGTTGTCCGTGGGCGAGAATATTTACGCCGCTCCCAGGTCTTCACACGGAGATCTCAGACTGACAGGCTGGGGCCGCCCTTTCAGTACGGAGGAGGTTCCTTGTCCCGCATATCCACGCTGGCCGGAGCGGTCACCTGCGCTCTCGCACTTGTCACCGGTACCGCCGTCGCCGCTTCGGCGGCGCCAGTCGACCAGGCCCCGGGCCTGGCCGAGGCGAAGGTCGACCCCGTTGCCTGGACGCCCTGCAACCCCGACCCGAGCAAGCCGGACCCCGGCATCTACGACTGCGCCGTCTACCCCGTGCCGCTGGACTACGGCAACCCGTCGGGTGAGAAGGTCGGCATCGCCATGATGCGGCGGCGGGCGAGCGACCCGTCGAAGCGGATCGGCTCGCTGTTCCTCAACCCCGGTGGCCCGGGCGGCAGTGGCTACCTGTGGGCGACGACCAACCGCTTCGGTGCCGAGGTGCAGTCCAAGTTCGACCTGGTCGGCTTCGACCCGCGCGGGGTGGCCCGGAGCAACCCGCTCAAGTGCTTCAAGACCCAGGAGGCGGCCGACGCGGTCAACAACCGCATGGTCGGTGTGCCCGTCACCAAGGCCGAGATCAACGAGACGCTGGACGCGGACCAGGACTACACCGACGCGTGCAGCAAGAACGCCGGCCCGCTGATCGAGCACATGTCGACCATCAACGTGGTGCGCGACCTCGACCGGATGCGCCGCGCCGTCGGTGACGCCCAGCTCACCTTCGCCGGGTTCTCCTACGGCACCCTGATCGGTTCGACGTACGCCAACATGTACCCGAACAAGGTCCGTGCGATCATCGTCGACGGCAACGTCGACCCCAACCTGCGCCTGCACAACGGCCTGGAGTACGACCGCCAGCGGGCGAACGGCTTCGAGATCGCCCTGGACGAGTTCCTGAAGCGCTGCCAGACCGCCGGTGCCCCGCGCTGCGCCTTCGGCGAGGGCGACACCCGGGCCAAGTTCGACCAGCTCCGCGACCGCCTGCGGACCGGCCCGATCGCGCTGTCGGACGGCTCCAAGGTGACCCTGAGCAGCTTCACCGGCGAGGTGGCCAGCGCGCTGTACTCGCAGGCCAAGCTGGCCCCGCTGGCCAAGTCGCTCCAGGCGACCTACCAGGCGTCCCAGAAGCCGGCCGCGACCGCCCTGCTGGCCCCGCAGGCGAACGCGTCGGACGAGGACGCCAAGCTGCTCACGGTGGACGTGCCGCGGTCGGCGGCGCTGCGTGAGGCCCCGGCGGACTCCGAGTACGGTGCGGACGACTCCTACATGGCCGTCAACTGCCAGGACAAGCCGTACCCCTCCAACGACCGGGTGTTCGCGAACTCGGCCAAGGCGTGGGAGAAGGACATGCCGACCTTCGGCCGCTACCAGGCCTTCGACGCGCCCGCGTGCGCGAGCTGGCCGGCCCCGGCCCGGGACGCCGAGCGCTTCACCGGCCCGTGGAACAAGAAGACCTCCAACACCGTGATGGTGATCGGCAACCTCTACGACCCGGCCACCCAGTACAAGTTCGCCCAGCGGATGCAGCAGGAGCTGGGCAACGCGGTGCTGGTCAGCGTCGACTCGATCGAGCACTGCGCCGTGGGCCGCAGCCAGGCGCTGAACAAGCTGGTCACCCGCTACCTGGTGGACGGCACCGCGCCGGCCGCCGGCCAGCTGCTGAAGCCGGACGCGGAGATCTTCCCGGCGGTCTGACGGAACGGCCCCCGGTGAACCGGGGGAGGAGTTGACGGTCGTGGTGGTCGGCGGTGCTGCCGGCCACCACGACCGTGCTTTCCGGGCGATTTCCCGGAGGGCCGGCAGGGCCCGGGGAATGCTGGAGAAGATCGTCATCGAACCTCCGGCGGAGCGGCTTTCTGTGAGTCGTCGGTGACCGTAGCGCATGCCACTGACAATGGGCCCGGGCGCGAAGGCGAAGGCCAGAACCGTGACGGGGCATTCGAAATGACGTACTGTCACACTATTTTTAATCGATTTCCACGGCCGAATCCCCGTGTTAGCGTGCGGTCCGCCAGCTTCCCTCGAACTCGGGAAAGTGGGGACGGAGCATGCAGTGCGAATTCTCCCGACGGGGATTCCTGGGCGGTGCCGGTGCGGCGGCCGCCGGGATCACCGCCGGTTCCACGGGTGTCACGGCGGCGGAGGGCGTGCACCGGGAGGCGCCGAGGGGGCGGTCCGTCCTGCCGGGCGATCCCCGCTACCAGACCCTGGCCCAGGGCTTCAACCAGCGGTGGAGCAGCAGTCCCGCCCGCATCCGGCTGGTGGGCAACGAGGCCGACGCCGTCGCCGAGTTGAACCGCGCGCTGGACGGCGGGCTGCGGCCGACGGTGCGCGGCGGCGGGCACTGCTACGAGGGCTTCGTGGACAACGACCGGGGCGTCATCCTCGACCTCGGTTCGATGCGTGGCGTGGGCGCCTCGGCGGACAAGTTCGGCCGGCCCACCTACGGCGTCGAGGGCGGCGCGACGAACTGGGACGTCTGCGCCACGCTGTTCCGCGAGCACGCCGTCACCCTGCCCGTCGGGTCCTGCTACTCGGTCGGTGCGGGCGGGCACGTCTGCGGGGGAGGGTACGGCCTGCTCTCCCGGCGGCACGGGCTCACCGTGGACCACCTCGTCCAGGTCGACGTCGTCACCGTCCGGGGTGGCCGGGCGGTGGTGACGAAGGCGCACCGCGACGACGCGCAGGGCTCGCCCGAACAGGACCTCTTCTGGGCACACACCGGAGGCGGGGGCGGGAACTTCGGGGTGGTGCTGCGGTACCACTTCGCGCCGGACGTGCCCCAGCCTCCGCCCCGGGTCTGGATCGGCAGTGTCGCCTGGCCGTGGGCCGAACTGCTGCACCGCCCCTCCGACTTCGAGACGCTGGTGGCCAACTTCGGTGCCTTCATGGCCGAGCACAGCGACCCGGGGGAGCCGGTGTACCAGGGGCTGTTCGCCATCCTCAAGCTCACCCACCGCTCCAACGGGAACGTCGTCCTGTTCAGCCAGTGGGACGGCGAGGACCCGGCCCCGCTCGACGCCTTCGTGGCGGCCGTCGAACAGGGGATGACGACGCGCTCGGCGGTGCAGACCCGGGCGGCGGGCGGGCTGCTCCTGCCCTGTCCGGACGGACGGCGCCAGCTGCCGTGGTTCCAGGCGACCATGACGCTCAACCCCTCCGGCGACAACGAGCGCGGCAAGCACAAATCGGCCTACCACCGGAAGCCGTTCACGGCGGCGCAGATCGCCGCCTTCTGGGACTGGCTGGTGCGCGACGTGGAGGGGGCGGACCTTTCGAACACGGTGGTCCAGATCGACTCCTACGGCTGCCGGATCAACTCCCGCCGGCCCGAGGACACGGCGGTCCCCCAGCGCGACTCGATCATGAAGCTGCAGTACCAGTCGCACTGGACGGATCCGGTCGAGGACGAGATGCAACTGGAGTACCTGCGCGGGCTGTACCGCGAGGTCTACCGGGACACGGGCGGCGTGCCGGAGGTCGACACCGCGACGGACGGCGCCTACGTCAACTACCCGGACATCGACCTGGGCACCGCCGATCAGCCCGATCCGGCCTATCCGCGCCTGTACTACAAGGGCAACTACCCACGGCTGCAGCGCACCAAGGCCTACTGGGACGGGGAGGAGGTGTTCCACCACGCCCAATCGATCGCCCCGGCCTGAGGGCCCGTCGCCCGGAACCCCGCCGGCCGCCGACGAACCCCTGGAACCGGGCCCGGGCCTGAGCCCGGCCGCCGGTGCCCGCGGGCCTGGGGAGCCGCCCGCACATCCCCACGCCCGGGCCGGTTCCGCTAGGCGGCCTGCTCCGCGCCTTCCTCGGCGATCCGTCCGTCCCGGACCTCGATCACTCGGTCGGCGAGCCCCATCAGCGTCGGGTCATGGGTGGCGACCAGCACCGTGACGCCCTCGCTGAGCACCACCGCGCGCAGCAGTTCCATGATCGAGCGGCCGGTTTCCGAGTCCAGCTGGCCGGTCGGTTCGTCGGCGATGATCAGGCTGGGTTCGTTGGCCAGCGCGCGGGCGATGGCGACGCGCTGCTGCTGGCCGCCGGAGAGCTCGCCGGGGCGCTGGTTGGCGTGGTCGGCCAGGCCGACCAGGGCGAGGAGGGTGTGTGCGCGCTCCTCGCGCTCGGCGGCCGGGGCCTTGCGCAGCCGCAGGGGCACGCCGACGTTCTCGGCGGCGGTGAGCATCGGGATCAGCCCGAAGGACTGGAAGACGAAGCCGATCCGCTCCCGCCGCAGGGCGAGCCGGCCGTCCTCGTCCAGGCCGGCGAGGTCGATGCCGTCCAGGGCGATGCTGCCGCTGGTCGGCGTGTCCAGGCCCCCGACGAGGTTCAGCAGGGTGGTCTTGCCGGAGCCGGATCGGCCCTTGAGCGCCGTGAGTTCACCGCGGCCGATGGTGAACGAGACGCCACGCAGGGCGTGCACGGCCCGTTCGCCGGTGCCGAAGCTCCGGCGGAGGTCGGTCACGGCCACCATCGGCTGGGTGGTGGTGTCGACGGTGGCGGCCTGATGCTGCGTCATGCGGCGTCCCCCCTGTGGGCGTGGCGGCCCGGATCGATCCGGGTCCCGTCCGGTTCGACGGATATGGCTGCTCCGGCGGTTCACGTTCCCGGGCGGGAATCCGAGAAGGCGGTGTGGGGCCGAAGGAGCACACCGAAGCCGGAGTTATGAAGTGTTCATGGCATTTCAAGCGAGGGCATCCCCGGCCGGGATGCTATCAATGAAAGGAATTTGCTCACTGCTTACTTCATTCGCGCAAGTCCCTTCCGTTTCTGGATCGAATCTGACAGCATCGTCCGCTATCCGGCGACCCATTGCCGGTGATCAATGCGCCGGGCGTCCCCGCGATGTGTCCTTCTGTGGTCGATTTGTACTCGGACCGGATCGATGAGCGGGGCTCGGCGATGCGACCGGGGACGTAGAACCGGGGGAGGAACTCGATGCTCGGCTTCGTCGTGCGCCGACTGCGCGGACGAGTGCCGCTGGCTACCGCCGTACTGCTCGCGGTGCTGATCACCACGTCCGTGCTGACCGCTCTGGTGGCCTTCAACAGCAGTGTCGGCGAAGCCGGCCTGCGGCAGGCGCTCCAAGGGCCGGGTCACGCGCGGACCACGGTGGCGGTGACCAGTGAGCACGGGCTCGACCAGCGGACGAAGGACGAGGAAGCGCTCGCCTCCTACCGGCAGAAGCTCTTCGGTGACCTGCCCGTGCGCACCGACAGCGTGTCGCGCAGCCGCTCCTACAGCCTGCCGGGCACCGGTGCCGAAGCGAACGGCACTCCGGCCTCCGGTGGCCAGGCCTCGGGCGCCCAGCTCGACCTGACGGTGCTCGCCGACCTCGACCGCGGCCGGGTCCAACTGCTGGCCGGTGCCTGGCCGGGCGCTGCCACCGGGCCGGTCCAGACCGCGGCCCCCGAGGTCGCCGTCCCGCAGAGCCTGCTGCGCCGGCTCGGTCTGACCGAGCAGGCCCTGCCCGCCGAGGTCCGGCTCGTCGACCGGAACGACAGCAAGCCGCTGACCGTGCGGGTCACCGGCGTCTACCGGGCCACCGACCCGGCCGCCCCCTACTGGCGGATCGACCCGGTCGGCGGTCACGAGATCGAGGTCGGAGGCTTCACCACCTACGGCCCGATGATGGTCGACCAGAGCGCCTTCGCCTCGGCCGGCCTGGTGCAGGGCGGCCGAGGCTGGTCGCTGGACGCCGACTTCTCCGGCGCGTACCGGGCCACCGCCCAGGCCGTCGGCGACCGCGCCCAGCGGCTCGCCGAGGAGTTGCGGACCACCGCCTCGCTCGGCGCGAAGACCGAACTCCCGGACATCATGCGCGAATTGTCCGACAGCATGGTGGTCGCCCGGTCGACCCTGCTGATCGGCGCCCTCCAGCTGGCGGTGCTCGCCGCGGCGGCTCTGCTGCTGGTCGTCCACCTGATCTCCGCGCGGCAGGAGTCCGAGAACGAGATGCTCGCCGCGCGCGGCGCCTCGGCCGTCAGGCTCGGCTCCTTCACCGCCCTCGAGTCGCTGCTGCTGGCGCTGCCCGCAGCGGTGTTCGCCCCGCTGCTCACCCCCTTCCTGGTCCGCGCGCTGGCCGGCCTCGGCAGTACGCACCAGGTCGCTCTGGACACCGGCATCAGCTGGTCGCTCTGGCCGGTGGCCGTGGCGTGCGCGTTCGCCTGCGTCCTGCTGGCCACCGTGCCCAGCGTGGTGCGCGGCGTCGGCGCCGCCCTGCGCCGCCGGGCCGGCCGCCGCCAGGCCGTGGTCTCCGGCGTCGCCCGCAACGGCGGGGACCTCGCGGTGCTCGCCCTGGCCGCCCTCGCCTACCAGCAGCTCGACCAGTACGG
>NZ_JBSFWR010000100.1:0-31253 GCF_053594915.1 Kitasatospora sp. NPDC002543
AGGTCGTGGGTGAGGGGTCGCATGGACCAGCCGTCGCCGGCGATGTGGTGCAGGACGAGGGCGAGCAGGTGCTGGTCGGGGGCGAGGGTGAACAGGGCGGCGCGCAGCGGGAGTTCGGTGGTCAGGTCGAAGGGCGTGGAGGCGAGGGCGGTGACGCGGCCGCGGGCCTCCGCCTCGTCCCGGACGTCGAGGTGCTGGAGGGGCACCAGGCCCGGGGCGGCGGGGCGGATGGACTGGTGGGGCTCGCCGTCGGCCTCGGGGAAGAGGGTGCGCAGGGTCTCGTGGCGTTCCACCACGTCGTCCAGCGCGGCCCGCAGCGCGGCGGTGTCGACCTCCTCGGTCAGCCGCAGCACCACCGGCATCGCGTACGCGCTCGTGCCGCGCTCCATCCGGTTCAGGAACCAGAGCCGGCGCTGGGCGAAGGAGAGCGGCAGCACCTCGGGGCGCTCGGTCCGGACCAGCGGCGGCAGCGCGACGGCCGGCCGGGCCTGCTCCAGCCGCTCGGCGAGGGCGGCGACGGTGGGCGCCTCGAAGAGGTCGCGCACGCCCAGTTCCACGTCCAGGCCGGTGCGGACGGCCGAGACCAGGCGCATCGCCAGCAGGGAGTGGCCGCCGAGGTCGAAGAAGCTCTCGTCGATGCCCGGTTCGCGGTCGGCGCCCAGCACCTCGGCGAAGATCCGGCAGAGCGCGGCCTCCCGCTCGTCGCGCGCGGTCCGGCCGGGGGCGGACTCCCGGCGGGGCGGGGCCGGCAGCGCCCGGCGGTCGAGCTTGTTGTGGGCGGTCAGCGGTAGCGCGTCGAGCTCCACCAGCGCGGACGGCACCATGTAGCCGGGCAGGGCCTTGGCCAACTCCTCGCGCAGGGCGGCCGGTTCGAGCTCGGCGCCGGGGGCGGGCACGAGGTAGCCGACCAGCTGGCGGTCGCCCGGCCGGTCCTCGCGGACCACCGCGGCGGCCGCCGCCACCGGCTCCAGCGCGGCCAACGCCGCCTCGACCTCGCCGAGTTCGATCCGGAAGCCGCGGATCTTCACCTGGTCGTCCATCCGGCCGAGGAACTCGATCGCCCCGTCCGGCAGTCGGCGGGTGAGGTCGCCGGTGCGGTAGAGCCGGGCGCCGGGCTCGCCGTACGGGTCGGGGACGAAGCGTTCGGCGGTCAGGCCGGGGCGGCCCAGGTAGCCGCGGGTCACCTGGGCGCCGCCGATGAGCAGTTCGCCCGGCACCCCGACCGGGACGGGCTCGCCGCGGTCGTCCAGCACGTACGCCCGGACGTTGCCGAGCGGTCGGCCGATCGGCACGGTCGAGGTGGTGGTGAGTTCGCCGGCCCGCGGGCGGTGGGTGGTGACGCCGACGGTGGTCTCGGTGGGGCCGTAGTGGTTGAGGACCTCGCACCCGGCCCGGCCCAGCAGGTCGCGCACGAAGGTGGTGGTGGAGCCCTCGCCGCCGAGGATCAGGCCGCGGCGGGGCAGCACCCGGTGCTCGCCGCCCGGCCCTTCCAGCGCGGACAGGTGGGAGGGGCTGATCTTCAGGTAGTCGATCGCGTGCTCGGCGAAGTAGGCCGCCAGCAGGCGCCCGTCCGAGGCGGTGTCGGAGTCCACCATGTGCAGGGTGCCGCCGCCGAGCAGGGCGGCGGAGAGCACCGTGACGCAGGAGTCGAAGGTGAACGGCTGCACCATCGCGTAGCCGGCCTCCGCCGCCAGGCCCAGCGCGGACACCACGGCGGTGCGGTAGTTGAGCACCTGGCGGTGCTCGACCACGACGCCCTTGGGGCGGCCGGTGGAGCCGGAGGTGAACAGCACGTAGGCGGCCTGGCCCGGGTCGACGGCCACCTCGGGGGCGGTGTCGGGCAGGGCGTCGAGGTCCAGCTCCTCCACCACGACCGCCCGCACGCCGTCCGGCAGCAGACCGGCCGTGGCGGCGCGGGTGATCACCAGGGGCGCGGCGGTGTCGGCGAGCATCATCGCCATCCGCTCCCGGGGCTGGGCCGGGTCGATCGGGACGTAGCACCCGCCGGCCTTGAGCGCGGCCAGCAGCGCCACGACCGTCCAGGTGCCGCGCTCCAGGCAGATGCCGACGGGGGTCTCGCCGGCGACGCCGAGTGCGCGCAGGTGGTGGGCCAGCCGGTTGGCCTGCCGGTCCAGTTCGGCGTAGGTGGGGGAGCCGTCGGCGCCGATGACGGCGACGGCCCGCGGGGTGCGGGCGGCCTGCTCGGCGAAGCGGCCGTGGAAGGTGCCGGCCGGCACGTCCAGGGCGGTGGCGTTCCAGGTGTCGAGCACCTGCTCGCGCTCGGCGGCGGTGAGCAGCGGCAGCCGGCCGATCGGGCGGTCCGGGTCGGCGCAGGCCTCGCGCAGCAGGGTGGCGTAGTGGGCGAGCAGGCGCTCGGCGGAGCGTTCCTCGTAGCGGTCGGTGCGGTGGACGAGGGTCAGCGCGAGGGTGTCGGCGGTCTCCGAGACGGTGAAGGTGAGGTCTCGCTTGGCGTCGGCCGGGCCGGCCCCGTCCAGCGGGCGCAGGGTCAGCGGGTCGGAGCCCTCGGGGGTGCCGGGGGAGTCCGCGGCGGTGGCCTGGTCGAGCACCAGCATGGTGCGCGCCAGCCCGTCCGGGGAGCCGGCCCGCAGGCGGGTGGCCAGCTGGTCGAAGGGCACCTCCTGGTGCCGGAGGTCCTGCCGGGTCGCCTCGGCGGTGCGGTCCAGCAGTTCGGCGAAGGTGGGCTCGCCGGAGGTGTCGCCGCGCAGCAGCAGGGTGTTGACGAAGCAGCCGACCAGGCCCTCGAGTTCGGTGCGCTCGCGACCGCCGACCGGGGTGGCGATCAGCGGGTCGGGGCCGCTGCCGTAGCGGTGCAGCAGGGTCTGGAGCGCGGCCAGGGCCACGGTGAAGAGCGTGGTGCGGTGCCGCGCCGCCAGGGCCCGCAGGCCGGCCGTCACGTCGGCGGGCAGTTCCAGGCTGTGTGATCCCGCGCCCGCGCCGCCGCCGGCGCGGCCGGTGACGGTGGCGGCCGGGGGAGTGTCGGTAACGCCGGAGAGCCGCCGCTGCCAGTGGTCCAGGCTCTCCTGGTAGGCGGCGCCGTCGAGCCGGCCGCGCTGCCAGGCGGCGAAGTCGCCGTACTGTACCGGCAGCGGGGGAAGTTCGGCGCCGCCAGGCCCGTCCGCGAGCCGGTAGGCCGCCGCGACCTCGGCCAGCAGGACGTTCACCGACCAGGCGTCGACGGCGATGTGATGAACCGTCAGCAACAGGACGTGCTCCTGTTCGCCGGTGCGCAGCAGCGCGGCCCGCAACAGCGGCCCGGACGCCAGGTCGAACGGGGTGTGGGCCTCCTCGGCCAGCCGCGCGCGGACCAGCGCCTCGGCTCCGCCCGGCGCCGAGCGCAGGTCGGTCACCGGAAGAGTGAACTGCGCATCCTCGCACACCAGTTGGACGGGCGTGCCGTCCGGCCCGGCGGCGAAGACGGTGCGCAGCACCTCGTGCCGGGAGATCACCGTGCGGAACGCCCCGGCCAGCCGCTCGGCGTCCAGCGGGCCGGTGCAGGCGACCGCCATCGGCACGTTGTACGCCGCCGACTCGGGGGCGAGCTGCTGGGCCAGCCAGATCTGCTCCTGGGTGAAGGAGAGCGGCACCGGGGCCCCCGGGGTGCGGCGCGGGATGCCGGTGGCGGCGGCCGGGCGCCGGGCCAGCCGCTCGCGCAGCCGGGCCTCCAGACGGGCCCGCTGCTCGAGGGACAGCTCGGCGATCCGGCGGGCGGTGTCGGTGGCGGTGGTGGCCTCGGCGGCGGTGCCGTTCGACGGCGCGGCGGCGGCGGACTGGGTGGTGCTCACGGTGCTCTCCCCGGAGAAGGTCAGGCGGGCCCGAAGGCGCTGGACGGAAGGCGGAGTCGGGATGGCGGCGGGCGGGGCCGGCGGTCGGCGCTCAGCAGGCGCTCAGAACAGGACGCGGGAGCCGGCGGTGGCCCGGGAGTCGCGGGACTTGCGCAGGTCGCGGGCGACGTTGACCCGCTTGAGCCAGCGGTCGGTGCCGTCGAAGCGCGCGGCGAAGGAGTTGCGGCCGTGCACCGCCCGGTAGTTGTCGACGAAGACGATCTCGCCGGGGGCGAGGGCGGCGCCGCCGAGCCGGCGGTCGATGTCGTCGGAGAGGCGCTGGAGCGCGGCCCGGGCCTCCGGGTCCAGCCGGTCCAGGTCCATGAAGTACGGGTCCAGGCAGAGGTAGGGGTCGCCGGGCGAGCCGAACAGCACCGGGACGGGCGCGGCGGCGTCGCGCATGGTCTTCAGCCGTTCGTACGCCTGGTCGAGCAGTTCCGCGCCGCCGGCGAGGGCCCGGCCGGGGCCGCTGTCGAGCATCTGGAGGTGCGAGTTGTCCGGCAGCATGTAGAACCGCGGCTCGGAGAGCACCCGGCGGTCGGCGGCCGAGATGTCGAGGTCCTGGACGCCGACGAAGGTGGTCGGCACGCGGTCCGGGTTGCGCAGGCACAGCAGGCCCACGTAGTCGCCCCGGTAGGGGTGGAAGGCGTCCTCGACGTGCCAGAAGATGGTCTGGTTGCTGCCGGTGCCGATCTGCTCCTCCTCGTGGCCCCGCACCGGCAGGACGTCGTGCACCAGGTAGCCGTCCTGCTGGGTGGCCCAGGCGACTGGTTCGCCGAGCAGGGCCGCGCACAGCAGCAGGAAGATCTCCTCGCGCAGGGCCGGGGAGGTCCCGGTGCGGTCCTGCCAGTGGGCGGGGGTGGCGCCGATCCGCTCCTGGTCGACGCGGTAGCCGGAGATCACGCAGACGCCGCTCGGCTCGTGCAGCCGGAAGTCCGTCAGGAAGCGGCGCAGGGCCAGGGGCAGCCGGTGGGACTGGACGGTCAGGTCGTCCTGGAGGGTCTGGTCCTCCACGCTGCCGTGCCGGGCGGCCAGTTCGTCGAGCAGGACGGCGACCTCGTCGGCGTCGGCGGGGTCGAGCGTGAGGGCGTGCATCGGGTGTCACCTCGGGTGGTCGGTGGTGCGGAGGGCTCGGTGGAGCCCGGACGGGAGGGAGATCGGCGGGGAGGGCCCGGACGGGCCGTCAGCGGGCCTCGGGCAGCAGCGCGGCCAGCCGGTCGAGGCCGGCGGTCAGCTCCTCGGAGGCGCCGCCGAAGCCGAGCCGGATGTGCCGCGGGGCGCCGAAGCAGGCGCCGGGCACGACCAGCACGCCGTGGTCGCGGTCGAGCCGGTCGGCGAACTCGGTCACGTCCGCGACGGTGGTCAGCTCGGGGAAGGCGGTGACGCCGCCGGCCGGCAGGTCGGCGGTCACCCGGTCGCGGTGCTCGGCCAGCCAGTCGGCCAGCAGCTTCCGGTTGGCGGTGGCCTGGGCGAGCCGGGGGCGCAGCAGTTCGTCGGCGTGCCGGACGGCGTGCGTGGCCACCGCCTCGACCAGCGGGGACAGCGCGAGGCTGGTGTAGTCGCGGCGGCGCACGCAGCCGGCCAGCACCTCGGGCGCGGCCAGCGCCCAGCCGACCCGCAGGCCCGGCAGGCCGTACGCCTTGGACAGGGTGCCGAAGGAGATCGCCCGGGGGTAGCCGGGGGCCGGGTCGGGCAGCGGCTCGCGGTCGTAGACCAGGTGCTGGAAGGCGTTGTCCCAGGCGAGCCAGGTGCCGTACCGGGCGCAGGTGTCGACGATGGCGGCCTGCTGGTCGGCGGTCACCGTGGCGCCGGTCGGGTTGTGCGGGAAGTTGACCACGACCATCGCGGTGTCCGGGCCGACCAGCGCCAGCAGCTCGTCCTCGTTGGTGACCACGCCGTGCTCGGTGCGCATCGCCCAGGGGACGATCCGGCAGCCGAGCGAGGCGGCCACCTCGACCAGCGCGTGGTAGGCGGGCGTCTGCACCACGACCTCGTCGCCGGGCTTCAGCAGGGCCTGCATGACCAGGTAGATCGCCTCGCTGGAGCCCTGGGTGGCGATGATCGAGCCGGGGTCGGTGCCGTGCCGCTCGGCGAGGGCGGCGCGCAGCGGCTCGCCGCCGAGGGAGTGGCTGTCGCGGAACATGATGTCGCCGAGGGAGGCGGCGCTGGTGCCGGCCAGGGCGAGGACCTGGTCGACGGTGTAGTTCTCGACACCGCTGCTGCTGATGTCGTAGGTGGTGGTGAAGTACCGCTCGCGCAGCCAGTCTTCGAGCAGGGCGGGGGCGATGGTCATGAGGGTTCCTCCTGGGAGCGGGTCGGGTGGACGGGCCGGGTGGGCGGGGCGGGCGGCCGGCGGGGGCGGGGTGCCCCCGCCGCGCCCGACCCGCCGGGGCCGGATGGCCGGCGGTCGGTTGGCCGGGGCCGGTGGGAGGCCGGGGCCGGTGGGCGGCCGGACCGCCGGGATCAGGTGGCGGCGAGGCCGTCCTCGGCCTCCAGCTCGGCGAGCAGCTGCGCCAGGTCGTCCGGGTCGGTCCCCTCGGCCTGGAGCTGCACCACCCGCAGGGCCAACTCGGCGACGGTGGGCGCCTCGTAGAAGACCCGCAGCGGGACGTCCACCAGGCAGGTCTCGCGCACCCGGGCGGCGAACCGGGCGGCCAGCAGCGAGTGCAGGCCGAGGTCGAACAGGTTGTCGTGGACGCCGACGGCCGGCAGGCCGAGCAGGTCGCCCGCCAGTTCCGCGATCTCCCGCTCGGTGGGGGTGCTCGGGGCCGCCGCCGCCCCGCCGGTCAGCTCGGAGCGGCCGGGCCTGGGCAGCGCGCCGCGGTCGAGCTTGCCGTTGCCGTTCAGCGGCAGCGCGGGCAGCAGCACGACGGCCGAGGGCACCAGGTACCCGGGCAGCCGCTCGCGCAGCGCGGCGCGCAGTTCGAGGGCGTCGGGTGCGGCGCCGGGGGCGGCGACCGCGTAGCCGACCAGGCGCTTCTCGCCCGGCTCGTCCTCGCGGACCACCACCGCCGCGGCGCCGACGCCGGGCAGTTCGGCGAGCCGGGCCTCCACCTCGCCGGGTTCGATCCGGTGGCCGCGGATCTTCACCTGCTGGTCCGCGCGGCCGATGAACTCCACGGTCCCGTCGGCCAGGTGGCGGGCGAGGTCGCCAGTGCGGTAGAGCCGGGCGCCGGGCTCACCGTACGGGTCCGGGACGAAGCGCTCGGCGGTCAGGCCCGGCCGGCCCAGGTAGCCCCGGCCCACGCCGGCACCGCCGAGGAACATCTCGCCGGGGGAGCCGATCGGCACCGGGTTCCCGGCCGGGTCCAGCAGGTAGACGGCGGTGTTGGGCAGCGGTCGGCCGATCGGCAGGCCGTCGGCGGCCACCGGCTCGCCGGTCACCCGCAGGGTGGCCGAGGTGCAGGTCACCTCGGTGAGCCCGTACACGTGCACCAGCGGGACGCCGAGGCGCTGCCACACGGTCAGCAGGTCCCGGCGCACCCGCTCGCCGCCCATCGCGACGAACCGCAGGTCCGGCGGCAGGGCGGCACCGGTGCGCGCCAACTCGGCGGTCCAGTCGTGCCAGTAGGCGGTGGTGAGCTCCAGGCCGGTGATCCGGTGCTCCGCCAGGTAGCGGGTCAGGTCGGTGCCGCGGGCGAGCAGCCGGGCGCCGGGGAGCACCACGGTCGCTCCGGCCGCCAGGGCCGGGAACAGCTCCTCGACGAGGACGTCGAAGCCGGTGGACGCCAGCTGCAGGAAGCGGTCGCCGGGGGCGAGGCGGAACTCCTCGGCCATCGCCAGGGTGAAGTTGACCAGGCCCCGGTGGGTGAACATCGAGCCCTTGGGGGTGCCGGTGGTGCCGGAGGTGAAGAACACGCAGGCCAGCGCCTCCGGTTCGGTCGCCGTGGCGGCCGTGGCGGCCGGGACGGGCCCGGCCGGCGCGCCCGGCTCGGCCGGCTCCTCGATCGGGGCCACCGTGAGCCCGGCCGGCAGCGGGTGGGAGGTGGGCCCGTCGGTGAGCACCAGCCGGGCGCCGGACAGCTCCAGCAGCAGGCTCAGCCGGGCCTCGGGCAGCTCCGGGTCCAGCGTGGTGAAGGCCGCCCCGGCCTTGAGCACGCCGAGCAGGGCGGTCACCAGCCGCGGGGTCGGGGCCGCGTGCACCGCGACCACGCTGCCCTCGCCGACCCCGAGTACGCGCAGCCGGGCGGCGCAGCGCTCGGCGGCGGCCTCCAGCTCGGCGTAGCTGGTGGTGCGGCCCTCGTGCTCCAGCGCCGGAGCGCCGGGGGTGCGGGCCGCGGCCGCCGCGACGAGCTCGTGCAGGCCGGTGGCCGGGACGGGGCGGGCGGTGTCGTTCCACGTGCTGAGGACGGTGCGGCGCTCCTCGGCGTCGAGCAGCGGCAGCCCGGACAGCCGGGTGCCCGGCGCGTCGGCGGCGGCCGCCAGCAGCACGCCGAAGCGGTGCGCCAGCCGGGCGATGCCCGCCGCGTCGAACAGGTCCGTGGCGTACTCGACGGTGAAGGCCAGCCGCCCGTCCTGTTCGACGGCGGTGAACATCACGTCCATCAGGCAGGAGTCGGTCCGCGCGTCCAGCGGGTCCACGCGCAGTCCCGCGAAGCCGGCCCGGGGCAGGCGGGCGCTCTGCAGCGTCAGCATGGTCTGGAACACGGGATGCCGGGCCGGGTCGCGGTCCGCGCCGACGGCGTCCAGCACCTGCTCGAACGGGACGTCCTGGCAGCCGAAGTCCGCGAGCGTGCGGGTGCGGGTACGCTCCAGCAGTTCGGTGAAGGCCGGGTCGCCGGAGAGGTCGCCGCGCAGCGCCAGGCTGTTGACGAAGCAGCCCACCAGGCCGTCCAGTTCGGGCTGGCCCCGGCCGGCGACCGGGGTGCCGACCAGGACGTCCTCGGCGCCGGAGAGCCGGCCCAGCAGGGCCTGGTAGCCGGCCAGCAGCACCATGAACAGGGTGGCGCCGTGCCGGGCGCCGAGGGCGCGCAGCCGCTCGGTCAGTTCGGCGGACAGCTCGAACTCGTGCACCGCGCCGGCGAGGCTGGGCACGGCCGGGCGGGGCCGGTCGGCGGGCAGCTCCAGCACCGGCAGCGGCCCGGCGAGCCGCTCCCGCCAGTGCGTCAGCTGCTCGTCCCAGCGGCCCTCGGCGGCCCGGTCGGCCTGCCACCGGGCGTAGTCGGCGTACTGCACCGGCAGCGGGGGCAGGGCACGGCCGTCGTAGAGCGCGCCCAGGTCCTCGACCAGCACGCCCATCGACCAGCCGTCGAGCGCGATGTGGTGGATCACCAGGACCAGCACGTGCTCGTCCGGGGCCACCCGCAGCAGCAGGACGCGGATCGGCACCTCGGCGGCGAGGTCGAACGGCCGGGCGACGAACTCGTCGACCACCGCCCGGGCCGGCTCGCCGGCGGCGAGGTCGCGGACGGTCAGCGGCACCTCACCGACCGGCAGCACCCGCTGGACCGGCACGCCGTCCACCTCCGGCAGCACGGTGCGCAGCACCTCGTGCCGGGCCGCCAGCCCGCGCAGGGCCTCGGCCAGCGCCCGCTCGTCCAGCCCGCCGCCGATCCGCACCGCGGTGGGCACGTGGTAGGCCGGGTTGCCGGGCGCGAAGCGGTCGAACAGCCACATCCGCTGCTGGGCGAAGGAGAGCGGCAGCGGGAGGGCGCGGTCCGCCGGGACGACCGGCGGCAGCGGCGCGGGGACGCCGTCCGCCGGGCCGCCGTCGGCCCCGGCGCGCAGCCGCTCGACCAGCTCGGCCTGGGCGGCCACCGTGACGGCGGCGAACAGCTCGCGCAGTCGCAGCTCCACGCCGAACTCCGCGCGCAGCGCGCCGACCAGCCGGTTGGCCAGCAGCGAGTGGCCGCCGAGGAGGAAGAAGTCGTCCAGCACGCCGACCTCGGGCCGCTCCAGCAGGTCCCGCCAGATCGCGGCGATCGCGGCCTCGGTGCCGGTGCGCGGGGCGAGCACCTCGGACGGCCCGTCGGGGGCGGCCGGCTCGGGCAGCGCGGCCCGGTCGACCTTGCCGTTGGGGGACAGCGGCAGGGCCGTCAGCTCCGTCCACAGCGCGGGGACCAGGTGGCCGGGCAGCCGCTCGCGCAGCCAGGCGGCCAGCTCGGCGCCGGACACGGGCGCGGCGGCGACCCAGTAGGCGGCGAGCCGCCGGTCGCCCGGGGCCGTCTCGCGGGCCACCACGATGGCGTCGGCCACCGCCGGGTGGCCCAGCAGCACGCCGGTCACCTCACCCGGCTCGACCCGGAACCCGCGGATCTTGACCTGGTGGTCGGCCCGGCCGAGCAGCTCCAGCTCGCCGTCGGGCCGGCGGCGGGCCAGGTCGCCGGTGCGGTAGAGGCGCTCGCCCGGCACCCGGGGGTACGGGTGCGGCACGAAGCGCTCGGCGGTCAGCCCGGGACGGCCCCGGTACCCGCGGGCCAGCCCCTCGCCCGCCACGCACAGCTCGCCGGGCACCCCGGCGGGCACCGCGCGCAGCAGCCCGTCGAGCACCAGCAGCCGCTGGTTGGCCAGCGGGTGCCCGTACGGGACCGGGGCGGTCGGGTCGGCGTCCTCGGGCACCCGGTACTCGTTGTTGCAGAAGGCGGCCTCGGCCACGCCGGCGGAGTTGACGACCTCGCAGCCGGGCGCGGCGGCGCGCAGCCGCGCGGGCAGTGCGGGCGGCAGCACGTCGCCGCCGACCATGGCGCTGCGCAGGCTGCCCAGGGACAGGCCGTGCTCCTCGGCGGCGGCCAGCATCGCCTCCGTCCCGGCCGGCCCCATCGACCAGACGGTGACCTCGTGGCGGGCGACCAGCTCGGCCCAGTGCCGGGGGTCGCGGGCCGACTCCGGCGCGGGGAAGACGGCGGCGGCGCCGACCACCAGGGGGGCCAGGCAGTCGTGCACGGCCGGGTCGAAGCTCGGCGAGTGCAGGGCGATCATCCGGTCGCCGGGCGCGAAGCCATGGGTCAGGGCCAGCCCGGCGAAGGTGTTGAGGATGGCCCGGTGGGTGACGGCGACGCCCTTGGGACGCCCGGTGGAGCCCGAGGTGTACACCAGGTAGGCCAGGTTGGCCTCGCCGGCGCCGGTGACGCCGTCCTCCGCGGGGAACTCCGGCGCGTCCCGCGCGATCTCCTCCAGCAGCAGCACCTCGGTGCCGGCCGGCAGCGCGCCGACGGTGGAGCGGTTGGCGAGCACCACACCCGGCCGGGCGTCGTCGATCATGAAGGCGAGCCGGTCGGCCGGGTAGGACGGGTCCAGGCCGAGGAAGGCGCCGCCGGCCCGCAGCGTGCCCAGCATGCCGGCGCTGAGCCCGGCGCCGCGCTCCAGGCAGAGCGCCACCGGCACCTCCGGCCCGACGCCGCACTCCCGCAGCCGGTGGGCGATCCGGCCCGCCCAGGCGTCCAGCTCCCGGTAGGTGAGGGAGCCGGCGGCGTCGAGCACCGCGACCGCCTCCGGCGTCTCGGCCGCCCGGCGGGCGAACAGCCGGTCCACCCGCAGACCGGCCGGGAACTCGGCGTCGGTGTCGTTCCAGCCGTGCAGCTCCCGGGCCAGCTCCTCCGGGGTGAGCATCGGCAGCTCGGACAGCCGGGTGCCCGGCGCCCGTACGGCGGCCTCCAGCAGGGTGGTCCAGTGGCCGAGCAGCCGGGCCACCGTCGGCGTGTCGAAGAGGTCCCGGGCGAACTCGGCGAAACCGGTGAAGCAGCCCTCCTCCTCGGTGAGTTGGAGGTCCAGGTCGAGGTGCGCGCTGTCCCGGGGGACGGCCACCGGCTCGACGGCCAGCCCGGACAGCGCGGGCGTGGCGGCCGGTGCGTTCTGGAGCACGAAGCCGACCTGCGCCAGCGGGTTGCGGGAGAGGTCGCGGCTGGGCGCCAGCTCCTCGACCAACCGGTCGAAGGGCAGCTCGTGGTGCTCGAAGGCGTCCAGCGCGGTGCCCCGCACCCGCTCCACCAGGTCGGCGAAGCTCGGGTCGCCGGCCAGCGAGGTGCGCAGCAGCACCGTGTTGACCAGCGCGCCGACCAGCAGCTCCGTACCCGGGGCGCGGGTGGCCGGCCCGGTCGCCACCACGACCTCCTCGGCGCCCGCGTGCCGGGCCAGCACCGCCTGGAAGGCGGCCAGCAGGACCATGAACGGGGTCGCCCCCGCGGCTCGGGCGAGGTCGCGCACGGCCTGCGAGGCGGCCGCGTCCAGCCGTACCGGCACCGTGGCGCCGCGGAAGCTGCGCACCGCCGGGCGCGGCCGGTCGCCGGGCAGTTCCAGGGCCTGCGGCGCCCCGGCCAGCCGCTCGCGCCAGTGGGCGAGCAGCCGGTCGCCGAGGCCGCCGTCCAGCACGGCCTGCCGGCCGGCCACGTGGTCGGCGTAGCGCAGCGGCAGCTCGGGCAGCCGGGCCGGGCGCCGCTCCGCGGACGCGGCGTAGCCCTCGGAGAGCTCGGACATCAGCAGGCCGAAGGACCAGCGGTCCACCACGATGTGGTGCAGCACGACCACCAGCAGGTGCTCCTGCGGCCCGAGGGCGATCAGCTCGGCCCGCAGCAGCGGCCCCTTGGCCAGGTCGAAGGGCTGCTCGGCGAGCCGGGCGGCCAGCCGGCGGACCTCGGCCTCGTCGGCGCCGGCGGCCTCGGTGGTGCCCAGCTCGAAGGCGCGTCGGGGCAGCACCAGTTGGACCGGGACGCCGTCGCGGGCCGGGAAGACGGTGCGCAGCGCCTCGTGCCGGTCGACCAGCCGCTGGAACGCCTGCCGGAGGTGGTCGACGGCCACCGGTCCGCGCAGCCGCAGGGCCGCGGCGGTGTTGTAGACGCCGCTGGGGCCCTCCAGCCGGTCGATCAGCCAGAACCGGCGCTGGGCGGCGGAGACCGGCAGCACCTCGGCGGTGCGGGGGGCGGGGGCCACGGGGTGCTCCTTCTCGGAGGTGGGGACGCGGGTGCTCGGGGCGCTCGGGGTGCGGGGGGCGGCGGTCACAGCTCCCCGCCCATCAGCTCCGCCAGCTCCTCGGCGGACAGGTCGTCGAAGCCGGCGCCGTCGGCCGGGACGCTCTCGCGCACCGGCGCGGCCTCCTCGGGCTGCTCCTCCGTGGCCGGGGCGCGGCGCACCGCCTCGGCGTACTCGCCCAGCACCGGCGCCTCGAACAGCGCCCGGACGGGCAGGTCGCGGCCCAGGGCCTCGCGGACGCCGGCGGTGACCTGGACGGCGAGCAGGGAGTGGCCGCCGAGGTCGAAGAAGTTGTCGGACAGGCCGATCCGGGACACGCCCAGGGTGGTGCTCCAGAGCTCGGCGAGCGTCCGCTCGGTGTCGTCGCGGGGAGCGAGCAGCGCGGTCGAGGCGGTGGACCAGTCCGGCGCGGGCAGCGCCGCCCGGTCGAGCTTGCCGTTGGCGGTCAGCGGCAGCGCGTCCAGGGTGACGAAGGCCTCCGGGACCATGTACTCCGGCAGCCGCTCCCGCAGGCGGGCGCGGAGCAGGGGCACCAGGCTGCGGGCGGCGCGGCCGCGGTGCGGGTCGTTGGCCCAGTGCGGCCAGGGGAGGCCCAGGTCGTCCCCGGCGGGCGGCAGCGCGCTGTGCGGCGCGGCGCCGTCCGGGCGGAAGGCGGCGTCGAAGCGGCCCAGCGGGTCGCCGGACGCCCAGCTGAACTCCACGGTGTGGCCGAGCTCCTCGGCCAGCTCGCGCAGCTCCTGCGGGTCGACCGGGTCCTGCTCGGCGGCACCGGCGGCACCGGCGGCGTCGTCGGGCCGGACGGCCTCGTCGGCCCGCGCGGTACCGGCGGCGAGCCGCGCGGCGGTCCGGGCGTCGGCGTGCACCCGGGCGTTGGGGATGCCCGTGACCACCAGCGGGGAGCCGTCGAGCAGGGCCCGGAGGCCGCCGCCGGTCCACGGCACCACGCGCTCCGGCGCGGCGTCCGGTCCGGTGCCGGCCGGCTCGGCGCCGCCCGCCTCCGTGCCGGCCGCCTCGGTGTCGAGGTGCAGCACCACGTCGTAGCGGTAGCGGGTCATCTCGTTGCGGTCGCGCCCGGGCTTGGGAAGCACCTCCACCCGGCCGATCCGCGGGATCTCCCGGCGCAGCGCGGTGAAGAAGCGGGGGTCGAGCAGCAGCTCGTCCTCCTGCCGGACGGCCTGCCGGACCTGCCGGGCCAGCTCGGCGTCCGTCGCCCCGGCCGCCGGGCCCGCGCGGAGGACCGACACCGTGAAGGCGTCCAGCAGTGCCAGGTGCCGGACGTCGCCGACCACGATCCGCCCGCCCGGGGCGAGCAGCGCGGCGGCCCCGCGGAGGACCTCGACCAGGTAGCCCGCGCTCGGCAGGTACTGGGCGACCGAGTTGACGACGACGGTGTCGAAGCCGTCGCCCGCCAGCCCGTCCAGCTCGTGACCGGCCCGGCGCAGCACCCGGACGTGCTCCCAGTGCTCGGGGAGGTGGCGGCGCACGTGCGCGACGGCGCTGTCCGACAGGTCGAGGGCGGTGTACCGCTCGCAGTCGCCGGCCAGTCGGAAGAGCAGCAGGCCGGTGCCGCTGCCGATCTCCAGGACCCGGCGCGGCCCGGTGCGCCGGATCAGCGCGACGGTGGACTCCACCCAGCGCCGCATCTCCTCGGCCGGTATCGGCTCGCCGGTGTAACTGCTCGTCCAGCCGCGGATGTTGAAGGTCGGATCGGAGCCCGCCACCTGCTCGTAGTGCTCGTAGGCGGTGTCGAAGACGGTCCGCCACTCGGCGACCTGCTCGGCGTCGGCCGCGTCGTGCCCGGCCCGCGGCTCCTGCCGCGCGCCCGCCGACTCCTCGGGGACGAGGTAGGCCACCAGCCCGGGGCCGCCGCCGGGCGCCTCGCGGGGCAGGACGGCCGCGTGCCGCACGCCCGGGTGGGCGCCCAGCTCCGCCTCGATCTCGCCGAGCTCCACCCGGTGGCCGCGGACCTTGACCTGCTGGTCGATCCGGCCGAGGTACTCCAGGGTGCCGTCCGGCAGCCGGCGGGCGAGGTCGCCGCTGCGGTACAGCCGTTCGCCGCCGCCCAGCGGGGAGGGGACGAAGCGTTCGGCGGTCAGGCCCGGGCGGCCCAGGTAGCCGCGGGCCAGGCCGGGCCCGCCGACGCACAGCTCGCCGGGCACGCCCGGCGGCACCGGTTCGCCGCGCCGGTCCAGCAGGTGCACCGCCAGGTCGGCCAGCGGGCGGCCGATCACGCTGCCGGGGGCGGACAGCCCGGCCGGGTCGAGCGGGTGCGCGGTGACGTGCACCGTGGTCTCGGTGATCCCGTACATGTTGACGAGCCGGGGGCCGTCCGGGTGCCGGGCGGCCCAGCCGCGCAGCGCGCCCGGCTCCAGGGCCTCGCCGCCGAACACCACGTGCCGCAGCGCGAGCGGCCGGTCGGCCGGCCCGCGGGGCGCCGCCTCGTCGGCGTCCGCGAACTGCCGGAAGGCGGTGGGCGTCTGGCTGAGCACCGTGACGCCCTCGGCGCGCACCAGGGCGTGGCAGGCGGCGGGGCTCTGCCGGGCCTCCTGCGGCACCACGGCGATCCGGCCGCCGTGGAGCAGCGCGCCCCAGATCTCCCAGACCGAGAAGTCGAAGGCGGCGGAGTGGTAGAGCGACCAGACGTCCTCCGGGCCGAACGGCACGTCCGCCGAGGCCGCCTCGAAGAGCCGCAGCACGTTGGCGTGGGTGAGCAGCGCGCCCTTGGGACGGCCGGTGGTGCCGGAGGTGTAGATCACGTACGCGAGGTGGTCCGGGTGCGGCGCCACCGGTTCCAGTGGCCGCTCCTCCGAGAGCCGGTCGGCGGGCGCCTGGTCGGTGGGTGCCTGGTCGACCGCCAGCACCGGGACGCCGTCCGCCGCCGAGGCGTGCCCGGGGTCGGCGACCAGGGCCACCGCGCCGGAGTCGGCGAGGGTGTAGGCCCGCCGGTCGGCCGGGTGGCGGGGGTCGAGCGGGACGTACGCGCCGCCGCTCTTCAGGATGCCCAGGATGCCGGTGACCAACCGGACGGAGGGCTCCACACAGATCGCCACCCGGCTCTCCGGGCCCACGCCCAGCTCGCGCAGCCGCCGGGCCAGCGCGTCCGAACGGCGGTCCAGCTCGGCGTAACTCAGGCTCTCCTCGCCGCAGTTGACCGCGATCGCGGTGGGGCGCAGCCGGACCTGCTCGGCGAACGCGGCCGGCAGGCTGCGGGCCCGCGGGGCGGTGTCGCGCGGGCCCGCGGCGTTCCGGGCGGCGCCGGCCGCGAGCTCGGCCCGGCGCTCGGCGGCGGCCAGCAGCGGCAGCGCGTCCAGCCGGGTGTCCGGGGCGGCGACGGCGGCGGCCAGCAGGTGCAGCCACTGGTCGATGAAGCGGCGTACGGTGCGCTCCTCGTACAGCTCGGTGCTGTAGTCGGCCAGGCCGGTCAGGCCCTGCGGGGTCTCGGTGACCTGGAGGTGCAGGTCGAACTTGGCCGTGCCGGTGTCCACCGCGGCCGTGTCCATCCGCAGTCCGGGCAGCTCGATCCTGGTCTCCGGGGTGTTCTGGAGGACCAGCAGCAGGTTGGCGAACGGGGTGCGTCCGCCGGCGTCGCGGTCCGGGCGCACCGCCTCCACGATCCGCTCGAACGGCACGTCCTGGTGGGCGTACGCGGCGATCGCGGACTCCCGTACCCGGCCGAGCAGTTCGCGGAACGTCGGGTTGCCGGACAGGTCGGCGCGCAGCGGCAGCATGTTGACGAAGAAGCCGATCAGGCCCTCGGTGCTGGGGTGGTTGCGGTTGGCCACCGGCGAGCCGACCACCAGGTCGGTCTGGCCGCTCCAGCGCTGCGCCACGGCGGTGAAGCCGGCCAGCAGCGCCATGTACAGGGTGGCGTCGTGCTCGCGGGCCAGCGCGGTGAGCCGGGTGGCGAGGTCGCCGTCCAGCTGCCACGGGAAGCAGGCGCCGGCGAAGCTCTGCCGGGCGGCGCGCGGCCGGTCGGTGGGCAGGTCCACGGCGGTGGGGGCGTCGGCCAGCCGCTCGCGCCAGTGCTCCAGTTGGGCGTCCATCGCCCCGTCGGCGGCCCGCTCGTGCTGCCAGAGCGCGAAGTCAGCGTACTGGACGGGAAGTTCGGGAAGGGCGGCGGCGCCGGGCCGGTAGTGGTGGGCCAGTTCCCGGACCAGGACGTCCAGCGACCAGCCGTCCGCCACGATGTGGTGCACGGCGAGCACCAGCACGTGCTCCTCGTCGGCGAGCCGGACCAGCCGGCCGCGCAACAGGGGGCCGGCGCCCAGGTCGAAGGGGCGGCGGCTCTCCTGGTCGGCCAGCTCGGCGAGCGCGTCCTCCCGGGCGTCGGCGGCCGCTGCGGACAGGTCGGTGAGCGGCAGCGCGACCTCGACCCGGGCGTGCACGACCTGCTCGGGCCGGCCGTCCTCGGCGCGGAACGTGGTGCGCAGCGCCTCGTGCCGCTCCACCACCCGGTTCAGCGCGCGCTCCAGGGCGGCGGCGTCGAGCCGGCCGGTCAGCCGGACGGTGCAGGCGATGCTGTAGAGCGGGCTCGGGCCGGCGAACTGCTCGACGAACCACAGCCGTTGCTGGGCGAAGGAGAGCGGCAGCCGCACCCCCGCGGGGCGGGGGGTGATCCGGTCGGCGGTGTCGGTGCGGGCGAGGCCCTGCTGCTCGAGCAGCTTGGCGAGCAGGCGGCGCTTCTCGGCGGAGAGCGCGGCGCGTTGGGGTGAGTGGCTCATGGGGAGTCCCGGCGGTCGGAGAGGGTGGTCAGGACGAGTGGTGCGGCAGCGGGAACTCCCGGCAGAGCCGGGCGACTTCGTCCCGCACCTCGGATCGGACGCCCGGGTCGAGGACGAACCCGGTCTCGTCACGGGCCACCACGGAGGTGAGCACCCGGTCCACCAGGGCGGCGCAGCGGCGCAGTTCGGCCTCGCCCATGCCGCGCAGCGCGAGGGTGTTGGTGCCGAAGCGGATGCCGCTGGTGACGCGCGGGCCGTGCGGGTCGCCCGGTATCCGGTTGCGGTTGACCACGATCCCGCAGTCGGCGAGCGCGGACTCGGCGATCGCCCCGGTCAGGCCGCGCCGGCCGACGTCCAGCAGCACCATGTGGTTGTCGGTGCCGCCGGTGACCAGGGTGTGGCCGAGGCCGACGAAGGCCTCCGCCAGCTCCCGGGCGCCGGAGACCACCCGCTGCGCCAGGGCGCGGAACTCCGGCTGGGCGGCGATGTCGAAGGCGCGGGCCTTGGCGGCGACGGCGCCCAGGTCGGGGGTGCCCTGGAGGAACGGGAAGGTGCCGTGGGCGATCGCCCGGGCGAGGGTGCGCCGGGAGCCGGGCAGCGGCAGGTCGGCGTCCCGGCCCAGCAGGATCAGGCCGCCGCGGGGGCCGTACAGCTGCTTGTAGGTGCTGGTGGTGGTGGCGTGGGCGTGGTCCACCGGGCTGGGGTGCAGCCCGGCCGCGACCAGGCCGGCGATGTGCGAGATGTCGGCGAGCAGGAAGGCGCCGACCTCGTCGGCGATCCGCCGGAACCGGGCGAAGTCGACGGTGCGCGGGTAGGCGCTGGCGCCGCAGACGATCACCTTGGGCCGGTGGAGCCGGGCCAGTTCGGCGACCTGCTCGTAGTCGAGCATGCCGTCGGCGTCGGTGCCGTAGCCGACCGCGTCGAAGAACCGCCCGGACACCGAGGCCGGCGAGCCGTGGGTGAGGTGGCCGCCCGCGCTCAGCTCCATGCCGAGCAGGGTGTCGCCGGGCTTCATCAGGGTGCACAGCACGATCTGGTTGGCGGTGCTGCCCGAGTGCGGCTGCACGTTGGCGTACCGGGCGCCGAACAGCGCGCGGGCCCGTTCCACCGCCAACCGCTCGACCTCGTCGACCAGTTCGCAGCCCGCGTGGTAGCGGGCGCCCGGGTAGCCCTCGGTGGTGACGTTGGAGATGCTCGCGCCGGCGCAGGCCAGGACCGAGGGGTCGGCGCTGCTGGACGCGGCCACCATGGCCAGCGTCTCGTTCTGCCGGACGTGCTCGCGCTCCAGCAGGTCGGCGAGCAGCGGGTCGGCGGCGGCCAGGCGGTGGGCGCCGAGACGGGCGTGGGCGGCCAGGACGCCGGTGCTCGTGGTGGTGGGGCTCATGCGTGGCTCTCCTCGTGCTCCTGGTGCGCCTCGTTCTCGGCGTGCTCGTCGTGCTGGGCGAGCAGCCCGAGGGCCTCTTCGTCGGTCATCTCCAGCAGGGGTGCGGCGATCCGGGCCACCGCCGCGACGTCGGTGCCCGCCGCGTGGCCGCAGGCGGTCAGCCGCTCCGCCTGGGCGGCGAGGGTGGGCGCCTCGAACAGCTCGCGCAGCGGCAGCTCGACGCCGAAGGTCTCCAGCACCGCCGAGGCGAGCCGGGTGGCGAGCAGCGAGTGCCCGCCGAGGGCGAAGAAGTCGTCCTCGGCGCCGACCCGGTCGACCTCCAGCAGTTCGGCCCAGAGCGCGGCCAGCACCCGCTCGGTGTCGTCGCGGGGGGCCACGTACGCGGCGGCGGCCCGCTCGGCCGTCGGGTCGGGCTCGGGCAGCGCGGCGCGGTCCACCTTGCCGTTGGGTGACAGCGGCAGCGCGTCCAGCGTCACGAAGACCGCCGGGACCATGTACTCGGGCAGCTCGGCCCGCAGCAGGGTGCGCAGTTCGGCGGCGGCCGGCGCCGGGGCGCCGCCCCGGGCGGGCACCAGGTAGCCGACGAGCCGCCGCTCCTCGCCGTCTCCACGGGCCGCGACCACGGCCCGTTCGATCCCGGGGTGGCGGCGCAGCACCGACTCGATCTCGCCGAGCTCGATCCGCAGCCCGCGCAGCTTGACCTGGTGGTCCAGCCGGCCGATCAGCTCGATCACGCCGTCGGCGCGGGTCCGGGCCAGGTCGCCGGTGCGGTACAGGCGCGCGCCGGCCGGCACCGGGCCGGTCCCGGCGCCCGGGTGCGGGCGGTAGCGGTCCGCGGTCAGGCCTGGGCGGTGCAGGTATCCGCGGGTCAGCCCGGTGCCGGCCAGGCAGAGTTCGCCCGGGACGCCGACCGGGGCCGGCTCCAGCGCCGGGGTCAGCACCACGGCCTGCTGGTTCACCATCGGGCGGCCGTACGGGATGCTGGTCCAGGCCGGGTCGACCTCGCCCACCGGGTACGTGATCGAGTGGATGGACGCCTCGGTTGCGCCGCCGAGGGCGATGAACGCCAGCCCCGGGGCCAGCCGGCGGAACCGCTCGGGCAACGGGACGGGGATCCAGTCGCCGCCGAAGAAGGAGACCCGGAGCCTCGGCAGCCGGACGTTGCGCTCCTCGCCGGCCCGCACGAAGGCGTCGGCCAGCGCGGGCGCCGAGTTCCACACCGTCACCCGGTGGCGGCGCACCAGGTCCACCCAGTGCTGCGGGTCGCGGGCCCGGTCCGGGTGCGGCATGACCACCGCGCCGCCGGCCGCCAGGATGCCGAGCGTCTCGTAGACGAACATGTCGAAGCTGGGGGAGGAGAGGCCCAGCACCCGGTCGCCGGGCCCGACGCCGTAGGTGTCGTTGAGGTCCAGCACGTTGTTGACGGCGCCGCGGTGCGGGACGGCGATGCCCTTGGGCTCGCCGGTGGAGCCCGAGGTGTAGATGACGTACGCCAGGTTGTCGGGCCGGGCCGCGACGGGGCGGCGCCCGGTGGCGGGCCACTGCTCGGCGTCCTCCACCTCCAGCAGGGTGGCCCCCGCGGCCGGCAGCCGGTCGGCCGTGGCGCGCTCGGTGAGCACCACCGGCGGCGCCGCGTCCCGCAGCATGAAGGCCAGGCGCTGCTCCGGGTAGGCCGGGTCCAGCGGCAGGTAGGCGCCGCCGGCCTTGAGCACGCCGAGCAGGGCGGCCACCAGCGACGGCCCCTTGGCGAGGCAGACGCCCACGGTGGTGTCGGGGCCGACGCCGAGCGCGGTGAGCCGGCCGGCGATCCGTTCGGCGAGCGCGTCCAGTGCCGCGTAGCTCAGTTCGCCGTCGGCGTGCAGGACGGCGGGAGCCTCCGGGTGCAGCGCCAGCCGGGCCTCGAAGAGTTCGTGCAGGCAGTCCTCGGCCCGCGGGTAGGCGTGGGCGGTGTCGTTCCACTCCACCAGGGCGCGGTGGCGTTCCGCGCCGGTCAGCATCGGCAGGGCGGACAGCGGGGTGTCGGGGGAGGCGACGGCGGCGGCCAGCAGGGTGCGCCAGTGCCCGATCAGCCGCTCCACCGTGGCCGGGTCGAAGAGGTCGCTCGCGTACTCCGCGGTGCCGGTGAACGCGCCGTCCACCTCACGCAGTTGGAGGTTGAGGTCGAGCTGGGCGCCGCCGCGCGGCACCTCCCGGACGGTCACCGTCAGGCCGGGCAGCTCGGGGGCGGCCAGCGGCGCGTTCTGCACCAGCAGCAGCGACTGGACGAGCGGGTTGTGGTCGAGGGCGGGCCCGGTCGACCGCTCGGGGAGCATCCGCTCGAACGGCAGCCGCTGGTGCTCGAAGGCCTCCAGGGCCGACCGGCGGACCCGGGCCAGCAGCTCGCCGAAGGTGGGGTCGCCGGCCAGTGAGGTGCGGATCGGCAGGATGTTGACGAAGCATCCGATCAGGCCCTCGGCCTCGGCCGGGCGCACCCCGGCGCCGGTGCCGACCACGACGTCCTCGCTGCCGGTGTGCCGGGCCAGGACGGCCTGGAAGGCGGCCAGCAGGACCATGAAGGGGGTGACCCCGGCCCTGCCGCACATCGCCCTGACGGCGGCGGACAGTTCGGCCGGGAGCTCCACCGGCAGTGCGGCGCCGCGCAGCGTCTGCACCGGGGGGCGGGGGCGGTCGCAGGGCAGCTCCAGCAGCTCCGGCGCGCCGGCCAGCGTGCGGTGCCAGTACTCCTGGTCGGCCTCCTCGACGGCGGCCCGGGAGTCCTCCTCCCAGACCGCGAAGTCGCCGTACTGGATGGGGAGTTCGGGCAGGCCGGCGCCGTTCCCCGGGTAGTTCCGGGCCAGTTCGGCGAGCAGGACGCCGACCGACCACATGTCGGCCACCAGGTGGTGGACGGTGACGGCCAGCACGTGCCGCCGCGGGGCCAGCCGGTGCAGGACCGCGCGCAGCAGCGGTCCGCGGGCCAGGTCGAAGGGGCGGGCGGCGTCGGCGGCCAGGACGGCGTCCAGGTCCTCGGGCCGGGTGTCCCTGGTCTCCAGCGGGAACGGCCCGGGCTCGCCGACCAGTTGCACCAGCTCGCCGTCCACCTGGTCGAAGCAGGTGCGCAGCGACTCGTGCCGGTGGACCGACGCGGTCAGCGCGGCGGTCAGCGCGGCGGGGTCGAGCGGGCCGTCCAACTGGAGGGCGAACGGCAGGTGGTAGGCGCTGGTGCCGGGGGTCAGCCGCTCCACCAGCCAGATCCGGCGCTGCGCCGAAGTGGCGGGAAAGGCGAACTGCTGCATGGTCTGCTCTGCTCTCTGCCGGGGGGACGGCTCGGGCTCGGGGTGGGGGTCGGCGGCGGGGGCGGTACGGCGGGCGGGCTCGGCCGAGGAGTCGACGGCGGGGGCGGTCATGCGCCGGTCACCAGGTAGGCGGCGGCCTCGGCGCCCAGGCCGGTCGGTATCCGGAGGTCGGGCCGGACGGGGCCGTCCGGCCGGCGGTCGGCCGCGCGGCGGGCCCGGCCGCCCCCGGTGACGTGCAGCAGCACGCTGTCCCGGGGCCGGATCCGCCCGGCGGCCACCGCCTGCCGCAGTCCGGCCAGCGCCACCGCCGCGGCCGGTGCGATGTCGACGCCCTCGACCGCGGCGAACAGCTGCCCGGCGGCCACCGCCTCCTCGTTGCCCGCCGCCAGCAGCTCCCCGCCGCTCTCGGTGAGGATCTCGCGGACCCCGCCGGCCACCGCGTAGGGCGGCTTGCGGGTGGTCAGCTCCTGGGCGTGGGCGGAGGCGATCGCCTCCCGCACGGCCGGGCCGGAGCCGATGACCGGCTCGGCCAGGCCGTCCCGCCAGGCGCGGACCATCGGTGCGAACACGCTGTTCTGGCACAGGGCCTGCCGGGGCAGCCCGCCCGCCGTGGCGGCGGCCGGGAAGCCGGCCGCCAGCAGCCGCCGGGCGGCCTGGTGCGCGGCGATCGCCCCGGCCCCGCTGCCCACCGCCTGCACGTAGTGGTCGGGCAGCCGGCCGATGGTCTCGGCGGCCGCCAGCAGCGCGGTGCCCAGGCCGTCGCGCCGGGCCACGTTGCGGGTGCCGCCCTCGGCCTGGTGGCCGGGCCGGGCGGCGATGGCGTCGGCCAGCTCGATGGCGTCGGTGTAGTCGCCGGCCACCGCCACCACCCGGACGCAGTCGGCCCGTTCACCGCCGGCGGCGAGCACCGGCAGCGCCGTCTCCGGCACCACCAGCACGCACTCCACGCCCTGCTGGGAGCAGGCCCGCAGGAAGGCCGCGGCGGTGTTCCCGGCGGACGCGACCACCAGCACCGGCGGGCGCTCGGGCAGTCGGGCGAGGACCGCCTGCGCCTCCAGCTCCTTGAAGCTGCCGGTGGCGAGGGCCGCGCCGCGCTCCGGCCAGTAGCCGCTGAACGCGACCCACAGCTCGGTGAGGCCCAGTGCGCGGCCCAGCCGCTCGGCCCGGTAGGTGGCGCCGCCGCTGCCCCCGGCCGGGGGCCGGCCGGCGGTCGGCAGCCAGCAGCCGTAGCGGAACGGGCCGCTGCCCGGGCCGGGTGCGAAGCCGGTGGTGTACTCGGTGCTCAGCAGGCCCGGCCGGTGCGCCGCGGAGCAGTCCAGCCGCAGCCCGTCGTCCTGGTAGGTCTCCCGGCAGACCGGACATCGGAGCAGGTACGGGCGGCCCGCCGGGGGCGTGGGGCCGGTGGCCGGCCGGGCGGCCGGGAGGGAGGTGGCGGAGGTCATCGGGCTTCTCCGGTGAGGGTCGGGCGCTCGGCGCGGGCGCCCTCGGGGGACGCGCCGGCGAGCACCGGGCGCAGCGCGCCGTCGGAGCCGCGGTTGACGGCGTAGCGGGAGCGGTCCACCCGGACCGGTCCCGGCCGGCCCGCCGTGCCCGCCCGGTCCGCTCGGGGCGCGGCGTCCACCAGGACGGCCATCGCCGCCACCGTCGGCTGCTCGAACAGCCGGTGCAGGGGCAGCTCGGCCCCGAACTCGGCCCGGGCGCGCTCGGTGAAGCGGGCGAGCAGCAGCGAGTGCGCGCCCCGGTCGAACAGGTCCTCGTGCCGGCCGATCGGACCGGTCCCGAGCAGCTCGGCGAGCAGGGCCGCGATCCGCCGCTCGGTCGGACCGACCGGCTGTTCGGCCGCCCCCGAGGGCCCGGTGTCCGGGCCGGCGGCCTCCGGCGCGGGCAGCGCCCGCCGGTCGACCTTGCCGTTGGCGGTCAGCGGCAGCTCCTCCAGCGTCAGCAGCAGTGAGGGGACGGCGTAGCCGGGCAGGGTGCGCCGCAGCAGCTCGCGCAGTTCGGCGGGCGCCGGCAGGGCCGGCCGGTCGGCGCCGTGCCGCTCCAGGAAGGCGACCAGCCGGGCGCGGGCGCCCTCGCCGTCCACCACGACCGCCGCCCGGCGGACCGTCGGCAGCGCCTCCAGCGCGACCTCGATCTCGCCCAGCTCGATCCGGTGCCCGTGCAGCTTGACCTGGGTGTCGGCGCGGCCGACGAAGAGCAGCGCCCCGCCGGGCCCGCGCCGCACCAGGTCGCCGGTGCGGTAGAGGCGCGCGCCCGGTTCGGTGCCGAAGGGGTCGGGCACGAAGCGCTCCGCGGTCAGGCCGGGCCGGCCGAGGTAGCCGTCGGCCAGGCCGTCGCCGCCGATCAGCAGCTCGCCGGTGACCCCGGCCGGCACCGGCTCCAGGGCCGGATCGACCAGGTGGAGGCGGGTGTTGGCGACGGGCGTGCCGAGCGGCAGCTCGCCGTCGTCGGCGGCGGTCAGCTCGCCGCGCGCCGACCAGACGGTGGTCTCGGTCGGGCCGTAGACCTGCCACAGCCGCGCGCCGCGGGCCAGCAGCTCGGCGGCCAGCTCGGCCGGCAGCCGCTCCCCGCCGCACAGGGCGGTCAGCCCGGGGGTGCCCGACCACCCCGCGTCCAGCAGCAGCTGCCAGGTCACCGGGGTCGCCTGGAGGTGGGTGACCCCGCCGGCGTCCAGGCTGGCCCGCAGCCGCGAACCGTCGCCGGCCGTCTCCGCGTCCGCCAGGTGCACGGTGGCGCCGGTGGCCAGCGGCAGGAAGTACTCCAGCGCGGCGATGTCGAAGGCCGGAGTGGTGACGGAGAGCCAGCCGGACCCGGGGGCGGTCGCGAGGTCGCGCTCGAAGGAGGCCAGCAGGTTCGCCAGCGCCCGGTGCGGCACCACCACGCCCTTGGGGCGGCCGGTCGAGCCGGAGGTGTGCAGCACGTACGCCGCCGCGCGCGGGTCGAGATCGGTGTCGGCCGTACGGCGGGCCTCGCCGATGGTGTCGGCCGCCAGCACCGTCCAGTCGCCGGCCGGCACCCGCTCGGCGGGCAGGTCGGTGATCAGCGCGGCCGCGGCGCCGTCGGCCAGGACCAGGGCCAGCCGCTCGGCCGGGTGTCCGGGGTCCAGCGGTAGGTAGGCGGCGCCGGACTTGAGCACCCCGAGCAGGGCGGCGAGCAGGCGCGGAGTGCGCGGCAGCAGGACGCCGACGGTCCGGCCGGGGCCGATGCCGAGGGCGCGCAGCCGCTCGGCGACGCCGTCGGCCAGCCGGTCCAGGGTGCCGTAGTCCAACTGCTCGGCGCCCGCGGAACCGTTCCCGGGGCCCGCCGCGCGGACCGCGACCGCCAACGGGGTACGGGCGGCCCGGGCCTCGAAGCGGCGCACCACGCCGTCGGCGGGGTCGTAGTCGAGCGCCGTGTCGTTGCCCTCGGCGAGCAGCGTCCGCCGCTCGGCGGCGGTGAGCAGGGGCAGGGCCCCGACCGGCCGGGCCGGGTCGGCCGCGATCCCGGACAGCAGGGTGGCGAACTGAGCGGCGAAGCGCTCGGCGGTCACCGGCAGGTAGCGGTCGGTGTCGTAGCGGACGGAGCCGGCCAGGCCGTCCGCGGCCGCCCCGAGGGTCAGCTGGAGGTCGAACTGGCTGCCGCCGACGGGCAGCGCCAGCGTGGCGCACTCCACGCCGCCGAGGGTGAACGGGACGCCGTCGCGCCCGGTGGCCATGGCCACCAGCGCCTCGGCGTGCCCGCCCGGGGCCTGCTGGAGACTGAACAGGCTGCGCACCAGCGGCCGCCCGCCCTGGTCGCGGTCCGGGCGGACCAGCTCGACCAGCGAGGGGAACGGCACCTCGGCGCCGTCCAGGGCCGCGCCCGCGTCGTCACGGACCCGCGCCAGCAGGGCCGTGAACGGCTCGGCGGTGTCGATCCGGGCGCGCAGCGGCACGGTGTTGACCAGGCAGCCGACGGTGCCGGCGAACTCGGCGTCGGCGCGGCCGTGGGTCGGCGTGCCGACCACCACGTCCGACCGGCCGGTGCAGCGGGCCAGCAGCAGCTGGTAGGCGGCCAGCAGGACGGCGTACAGCGTGCTGCCCTCGCGGCGGGCCAGGGCCGTCAGCGCCTCGGTGGTGGCGGCGTCCACCGTCACCGGCACCGTCGCGCCGCGCATCCGCTGACGGGCGGGCAGCGGCAGGTCGGCGGGCAGCGAGGTGCCGTCGCGGACCCCGGCCAGGGCGGTGCGCCAGCGGTCCAGGTGGCGCCGGCCGGCCGCGGTGGCGGTGAACCCGGCCTGGCGGCGGGCGAAGGCCGCGAAGGGGGCGGCGGCGGTGTCCGCGGCCGCGCCGACCGGCTCGCCCCGCAGGACGGCCGGGTAGTCCGCGGCCAGCTCGTCCAGCAGCAGGGACAGCGACCACAGGTCGGCCACCAGGTGGTGGGCCGTCAGCACCAGCCGGTGGCCGTCCTCGGCACCGGTGAACAGCCGGGCGCGCAGCAGCGGGCCGCGCTCCAGGTCGAAGGGCTGCTCGGCGGCCTCGGTCAGACGCCCGGCCAGTTCCTCCGCGCTCCAGGCGGAGGCGTCGACCTGCTCGAGGACGGGCGGGAGCTCGGCGTGGACGCGCTGCACCGGGCCGGAGCCGGTCCGGGGGAAGGTGCTGCGCAGCACGGCGTGCCGCCGGGCCAGGCCGTCCAGGGCGGTGCGCAGCGCGGCCGGGTCGAGCCCGCCGGGCACCCGGAAGGCGGCGGAGACGAGGTACGCCGGGCTCTCCGGGGCGACCTGGTGCAGCAGCCGCAGCGCGGCCTGGTTGGGGGAGAGCGGGTGGTCGCCGGGCTCCGTGGCGGGGTCCGGGGTGTCCGTCGCGGCGGTCTCCGGCAGCTCCCCGGGCGCCCCGGCGGCCTCGTCGAGGCGTTCGGTGAGCAGGTCGGCCAGCCCGGCGAGGTCCAGGCCGAGGGCCTCGGTCAGCCCCAGGTCGACGCCCAGGGCGGCGCGCAGCTCGTGCCGCAGCCGGACGGCGCCGAGCGAGTCCAGGCCCAGCTCGGCGAGCCGGTGCCCGGGCGTGAGCTCCCCGGCGGCCAGCCCGAGCCGGGCGGCGAGCAGTTCGCGCAGCGCGGCCAGCAGCAGGGCCGGGCGCTCGGCCGGGGCGGCCGCCCGCAGCGCGGCGGCGTCCAGGGCCACCGACCGCTCCTCGGGGGCGCCCTGGGGCCGGCCGCTGTGGGCGAGCGCGGTGAGGCCGCCCTCCCGGTAGGAGGCGGCGCACACGTGGCGCTGCACCTTGCCGCTGGAGGTGCGCGGCAGCGTGGCGGCGCGGATCAGCACCACCGCGGCCGGCCGCACGCCGTGCGCCTCGGCGACCGCGTCGCGCACCGCGCGGGCCAGCGCCGGCAGGTCGCCGTCCTGGTGGTCGCGGGCGACCTCCTGGACGATCACCAGCTCGGCGGCGCCGGCCAGTTCGACCTGGACGGCGGCGCCGCAGTTGGCGCGCAGCGCGGGGTGGACGGCGGAGACGGTCTGCTCGATGTCCTGCGGGTAGTGGTTGCGGCCGCGGACGATGACCAGGTCCTTGAGCCGCCCGGTGACGAACAGTTCGCCCTCGCGCAGCAGGCCCAGGTCGCCGGTGCGCAGGAAGGCGGTGTCCGCGGAGGCGGCGGTGGTCTCGGGGTCCGCGGTGGTCTCGGGGGTCGCGGTGGTCTCGGGGTCCGCGGTGGTCTCGGAGTTCGTGGTGTCCTCGGCGAGGCGGGCGCCGAAGGTCGCCGCGCTGTGCTCCGGCCGGTTCCAGTAGCCATGGGCCACGCTCGGGCCGGAGAGCCAGATCTCGCCGATCGCGCCGGCGGGCACCGGCCGGCGGGTGACCGGGTCGACGATCTCCAGCCGCTGGGACGCGTCCGGGCGCCCGCTGCTGACCAGCTCGGTGCTGCCCTCGACGCCCTGCTCTCCGCTCTGCCCGCCGTCCCGGTCGACGCCGCCGAGCAGGGAGTTCGGGGCCAGGTAGCGGGCCGGGGCGGTGCCGTGCGGCTTGCAGGAGACGATCAGCGTGGCCTCGGCCAGCCCGTAGCACGGGGTGAAGGCCTCGGCCCGGAAGCCCGCCGGGGCGTACGCGTCGGCGAACCGCCGGAAGGTCTCGGCGCGCACCGGCTCGGCACCGTTGAACGCCACCTCCCAGCTGCTCAGGTCGAGCCCGGCCAGCACCTCGGGGGTGGCCAGGTCGGCGCACAGGTCGTAGGCGAAGTTGGGGCCGCCGCTGACCGTCGCCCGGGTGCGGCTGATCTCGCGCAGCCAGCGCAGCGGGTCCTGGGCGAAGGCGGTCGGCGCCATCAGCGAGCAGGAGCCGGCGTAGTACAGCGGCTGGAGCATGCCGCCGATCAGGCCCATGTCGTGGAAGAGCGGCAGCCAGGACATGCCGCGGGTGCTGCCGGTGGTGCGGAAGGCGCGCTGGATCAGCGCCGAGTTGTGCAGCAGGTTGCCGTGCGTCAGCACCACGCCGCGCGGGGCCGAGGTGGAGCCGGAGGTGTACTGGAGGAACGCCACCGTGTCGGCGCCGACCTCCGGGTGCGCCCAGCCCTCGGCCTCCTCCTCGGGCACCCGGTCGCTCGCCACCAGCCGCAGCACGTCCATCACCGCGCCGTCCGGGTCGCCGGGCAGCAGCCGGTCCCGGACGGCGGCGGTGGTCAGGGCGACCGTCGCCCCGCAGTCCGCGACGATGTCGACCAGCCGTTCCAGCGAGCGCGGCCGGCGGTTGGGCGGGTACACCGGTACGGCGACGGCCCGGGCGTACAGGCAGCCGACGAAGGAGACCACGTAGTCCAGCCCCGGCGGCTGGAGCAGCAGCACCGGACGGTCGGTCAGGCCGAGCCGCTGCAGCCGGGCGGCGACGGCCCGGGCCCGCCGGTCGAGCTGTCCGTAGCTCAGGCGCTCGGGCGGGGCGTCCTCCTTCCCGGAGAACTCGAAGGCCGTGCGCTCCGGATCCGCCGCCGCGGTGGCGGCGATCGCCGAGATCCAGTCCTGGTGCTCAAGTCGCGGGTCCACGCGTTCTTTCCTCGCCGTTCGCTGTCCGATGCCCTGTGTCTGCCGTGGTGGCCGGCCGTCGTGCCCGGCCGTCCCGCGCTCTCAGCCGGCGGCCGGAACCGCGTCGGCCGCGTCGGCGCCGCCGGCCTGCTGCGCCATCGCCAGGCGCAGGCTCAGCGGCCGCATGTCGGTCCACACCTCGTCGATGTGGGCCAGGCACCGGGCCTTCTCGCCCTGGGGGCCCTCGGCGCGCCAGCCGGCCGGCAGCTCCCGGTCGGCCGGCCAGATCGAGTACTGCTCCTCGTGGTTGACGACGACCTGGTAGACGGTGGTGTCCTCGTTGCTCATGACTGCGCTCCGATCGGAGGGATGGGTTCTGGTGACGGGGGCTCCGGCCGCCGCCCGTGGCGGTTCGCACGGGCCGACCGGTCTGCATCGATGCTGTCGTTCCGCTCCTGCCGCGCCCTGGCTGTGGCCTGAGCGGGGTCCTGGCGGGCCCTGGCCCCTTCCTGGGCGGAGCCGGACGCGGCACCGGCGTTCCACCGGCACGGCACCGGCACGGCACCGGCCGCGGGCCGGTGCGGTTCTGACGGCTCACTGAACGCCGGCTGAAGCCCCGACGGCCGGGCGGGGGAGGACCGGGCCGGGTGGGGCCGCGGAGGGCCGGGTGGGTTCAGCGGGCGTGGTGGGCCGGGCCGAGGGAGGGGAAGAGCCGGGCCTCGGCGGCCTCGCGGAGGTAGGAGGCGCCGGCGGTGCCGCCGGTGCCGCGCACCATTCCGATGATCTTCATGGTGATGCCCCAGTGGGTGCGCTTCATCGCCCCCCACGCGTCGTCCAACTCGGCCATGACGGGCAGCAGTCCGTCCCTCGGCAGGCCGCTGTCCAGCAGCGCGACGTGCAGCGCCGGGCAGGACCGCTCGACGGCCCGGTACGCCCTGGACTGCACCGCGCTCCGGCCGTCCGTGTTGGCCCGGATCACCGCGAAGGCGTCCTTGGGCATGGTGGTCAGGACCCGGAACACCCCGGAGGTCCCGGCCACCTGGCGGACCGCCCCCGCCAGGCGCGCCCGGGCCGCGTCGGCCCGGCCGGCGGCCAGCTCCGCGGTCGCCTCCGCCACCGCCCGGACGACCGCGGCGAACACCGCCTCGAATATCTGGATGGTCCGGATGAACATCTGCTCGTCGTGGCTGCGGGTGGTCGGCGTCAGGGTCAGTTCCACGGCCCGCAGCACCCGGGCGGGCACCGCCTCCCGGGCCTCGGCGACCGCCTCGGCGCAGGCCCGGACGAGGTCCTCGGGGTCCTCAGGGGCGTCGGGGATATCGGGGGTGTCGACGGCCCGCTCCGGGGTGGCGGCCGCGTCGGACCGGGACGGGCGCCCGGTCAGGAGCCCGGTCCTGGTGACGAGGGCGCGCAGGGCGGCCCGGGTGCGGGGCAGGCCGGCCGGGGCCCCGGCGAGGGTCGCCGCCTCGGTCGCCACCACGTCGGCGAGCAGGGCGGCGATCACCTCGTCCGGGCTCGCTCCGTCCGCGGTCAGCGAGGCGAAGACCGGGCTGCCCAGGTAGCTGTCGTAGTCGCCGTGCCGGCCGTCCACCACCTGGGGGAGCCAGTCCGCGAGCAGCCGTGCCGCCGGGTCCGCGGCGTGCGGTCCGGCGGTGCTCCGGGTCTCGGCGGTGTTCCGGGTCTCGGTGGTGTTCCGGGCGCCGATGGTGTTCTGCGCGTTGTCGGCGGCGTGCGGTTCGGCGGTGTCGCGCGTGTCGACGGCGCGAAGGGCCGTCAGCAGTTCCTCGCCGACCGCGTTCTTGCCGACCGCCCGGTAGTGCCCGAGCACCGCCTCGTACGGGAACCGCTCGGCCGGCCCGCCCCCGGCCCGCCACCGCGCCAGCTCGTCCAGCGCGCGCCGTGGGTCCCGGTCGTCCGGGGCCGGGCGTGCGGAGGCCAGGCTGGGGCCGCCGACGCCGGGTGCGCGGGAGGTGTCGACGGCGGGTGCGGGCCCGGCGGTCGGGGCCTGCGAGAGGGTGGTGGTCACGGGGACTCCGTTCGGTCGTGCGGACGGGCCGGGTACGGCCCGGCGGCCTGTCCAACCAGGGCTGGAAGGACTCCTCCGACAGCATCCGGTTCCGCGACGGCCGGATCGCCGACGCCCCGATCGCCCTCAGCGAGGTC
>NZ_JBSFWR010000101.1:0-31196 GCF_053594915.1 Kitasatospora sp. NPDC002543
GCGCCCGCCCCGCGGCGCCCCCCCCGCCCCGGGCGGGGGGGGGGGCCCCCCCCCGCGAAAGGGTGTCGGGTGCCGGCCGAGGGCGACGAGGAGGTGGCGGACGGCGTGGTCACCGAAGCATCCGGCGAAGTCCTTCCCGCGGCGAGGATGCGGGCCCGGTTGTGGACCCCGAGCGGGTGGGCGGGCGCCGCGTGGTCGCTGGGGTCGTGCGGCGGCCGCGGGTCCGTCGTGGGCGCCGCCGTCCGTCGTCCGCCGTCCGCCGTCCGTCGTCCTCGGTCCTCGGTCGCGCTCGTCGTCCGGGGCGGGGTGGCGGTACTCGAGGGCTGTGGTGGAGGCCTGTGCTGACGTTCGTTCGCCGCGGCCGGGGCTTGCCTGCTGGTTGCGGGCCGGGAGCCGAGGGGGCGGGGCTGGTGGCGGTGGTGGCGGGTGTGTGGTGCTGGGGTGGGGGCGGGCTGGGCCGTGCGGGGTGTGTCGCTGTCCGCGGTGCCGTTCCCTGGGGGAGTTCCGGTGGGGGCGGGGGAGTTCGGCGGGTGGGGGCGGTCGGTCGGGGTGCCTGGCGCGGGTGGTTCGGGGTGGTGGTGTTCCGGTTTCGCTGTGTGTGTGCTCGGGCGGGTGGGGCGGTGGGGTGGCCGCCGGGCCGGGCCGGGGGGTGGGTGTGCGGCGGCCCGCCCCGCCCCTCTGCCGGTGGCGCCCTCGGGGGGCGGGTCGGGATGGGGGTGCGGGGCGGGCCGTCGTGACGCGGCCGGGCGCGGGGCCGCGCGGTGCGCGGCGGTGAGCGCGGCGCGGGGTGGGTCAGTTGAGGGCGGCGAGCGCGGCCTCGTAGTTCGGCTCGTCGGCGATCTCCGCGACCAGCTCGGTGTGCAGGACGGTGTCGTTCTCGTCCAGGACGACGACGGCGCGGGCCGTCAGGCCGGCCAGCGGGCCGTCGGCGATCGCGACGCCGTAGACGTCGTGGAAGTCCCGGCCGCGCAGGGTGGAGAGGGTCTTGACGTTCTCCAGGCCCTCGGCGCCGCAGAACCGGGCCTGCGCGAACGGCAGGTCGGCCGAGACGCACAGCACGACGGTGTTGTCGAGCGCGGCGGCCTTGGTGTTGAACGTGCGCACCGAGGTCGCGCAGGTCGGGGTGTCGATGCTGGGGAAGATGTTCAGGACCTTGCGGCGGCCCGCGAAGTCCTTCAGCGACACGTCCGCGAGCCCCTCGCCGACCAGCGTGAACGCGGGTGCCTGGCTGCCGGCGGCGGGCAGCGCGCCACCGACCTGCACCGGGTTCCCCTTCAGGGTGACCTGAGCCATGAAAAGCCTCCTACCAGCGGTATACGGGATGCAACGCCGCCGATCCTACTGCCCGCCCCCACCCCCGCCGGGAGGCGGCCGCCGATCCCCGTCCCCGCCGCGGAACCGGAGGGCGAGGCCCCGCTCTCCCCGGCCCGCCCGGCCACCGGTACGCCGCCGGCCCGTGCGCCGGCCGTCCCGGCTGCCCGCGGGCGTATCGCGGGCCCGGGGCGCGCGCGGGGCCGCGACGCGCGGCCCGCCGTCCGCATCCCCCTCGCCCCCTCGCCGTGCTCCTTTGGGGCCCAACCGACCCGCGGCGTCCACCGGTTGACACCGGGCCCCGCGCACGCCCCGGGCCCCAGGAGGAACCCCGCCTCCGGCCCCGCTCCGGCCCCGGCTCCGGCCCCGCGCCGGGACCCTCCCGTCCCGGCCTGCCTGTGCCGGGCCGCGGGTGGCCGCTGGGCCCGGGGGAGAGGGGGTGCCGGGGCCGGGGCGGGGGGGCGTTTCCGCCGCGAGACCGGGTCCTCCGGCACACGCGTGCGGGCGGGCACGGCGGGGGCGCGTGCCCGTGCCCGGTCCTGCGGCGCGCCCGTGCCCGGCCCTGCCGGGCGCCGTTGCCCGTCGGGACGGGGGCGGGGACACGGGGCGGGGGCGTTGGTGTGGCGGGTGTTCGGGGCCGGGGGTGTGCGGGAGGGGGTGTGCCCCGCCGTGCCCGTGGGTGTGCGGGGCGGCGGGGCGGGGGGTGCCCCGGGGGTGCGGGGCGGGGGTCAGTTGAGGACGAGGACGTCGGTGCGCATGGGCAGGGGGCTGTTCCAGCCGATGCTGATCTTGAAGGTGACCACGCCGTTGCCGGGCGCGATGCTGGAGACCTGGAACGGGGCCGCGCCGACGAACCGGTTGCCGTTGGAGTCGATCTCGGAGGCCGTGATGACGACCGTCGAGTCGATCCCGATGACGTTCCAGGGCAGTTGGAGGTTGAAGGTCCCGTTGCCGGGGCTCCAGGTCCACCAGGCCCGCCACACGGCGTTGACGTTGCCGCCGACGGCCGCGAGGCCCTCGTCCCGGCCGGCGGGCTGCTCGCTGTGCGTGATCTGCGGGACCTCGGAGGCGGAAGGTTCGACTGCGGCCATGGCGGCTCTCCTCGCGCCGGGAGGGCCTCGACGAGCCCTCCGGATACCCAGAGTGTCCGTCGCGGTGCACACAGTGACAATCACTCGTGGGGGTGAACACCCGGCGCGCCGCCGCACCCCCGGGAGGCCCGCGGCGCGGCGTCGTGCGCGGCCCGGCGCGCACCGCCGGACACCCGCCACCGGACACGCCCCGCACCGCATCCGCGCTCCCGCACCGCGCCCCCGCATCGCATCCGCATCCCCGCGTCGGCGCCTTCGCGTGGCGGTGTCGTGGACGGGATGCCGGGGGGCGTGCCGGCGGTGCCGCGTCCGTCCGGGTGCGGTGGCGCCCGCCGCCCGGTCCAGCCCGCCCGGGAGCGGCCCTGGGGGGGCCTGGCCGGTGCCCTTGTCGACGGCCGGGACGAGGCCCCGCGCTCTTGCGCCGGCGTCCTGGGATTCGTGAAGAAGGGCCGAGGTCCCGCTCGGCGGGCGCCGCCGGCTCGCCGTCGTGTCGCCCGAGCGGTCCGAGGGCGCCGAACGGGTCCTGGAGCCCGGTGGTCGCCCCGCCACCCGCCACCCGCGCCCGCGCTCCCGCCCGCGGCGCGGCGCCGGCCGCCGACGGCGTCCCCGCCGACTCCTGCGCCGTGGACGCCGTGGACGCGGTGCGTGGCGGGTGCGGGCGCCTGCGCGCCCCGGGGGTGTGCTTCACCCGGGGCGCGCTCGCGCTCGGGCCGGTGGCCACCGCCGTCCCGGACGGCGCCCGCGGCGGCCTCGTCCGGATCGCCCGGTACCACTGACCCGACCCGACCCGACCCGCCCCGACCGGCCCGGTCGGGTCGGCCCGCCCAGGCCCGGCCCGGAGCGGTGTGGTCCGCCGCGGCCCGGGTCCCGCCTTGACACCCCGGCAACGTATCCAGAATATTGGATACGTCCTCGGGGGCCCGGACGGCGGAAGGAGCGTGTGCGGTGGACCTGGACCCGCTGGCCGTGCACAAGGCGCTCGCCAACCCGGCGCGCGCGGACTTCCTGCGCTGGCTCAAGACACCCGAGCGCCACTTCGGCGAGGCCTACTACCGCGAGCGCGGCGTCGGCTTCCACATCGGCGTGTGCGTCACCGACATCCAGGAACTCTCGGGACTGTCCCAGTCGGTGGTCTCCGGCTACCTGCAGATCCTGCGCGAGGCCGGGCTGCTGGTGTCCGAGCGCGTCGGCAAGTGGACCTTCTACCGGCGCAACGAGGAGACCATCGCCGCCTTCGCCGCGTACGCGCGCGACGAGCTCTGACACACCCGCACCACCCGCACCGCACACGCCGCCCGTACCGCACACGCGGTCCGTGCCGCCGGCGCGGTCCGCGGCGCCACACCCCCGCTCCCGCAGGGGGCGCCCCGCCCGGCGCCCCCTTTTCTTCCGCCCCAACACATCCAACTATCTAGATTTGTCTATTCATGGAGGTCGTCGTGCACCCAACCGCCCCCGCCCGCACAGGCCGGGCCGCCGTCGCGGTCCTGGCCCTGGGCGTGTTCGGCATCATCACCACCGAGATGGGCGTCGTCGGCGTCCTGCCCGCCCTGGCCGAGCGCCTGCACACCACCCCCGCCACCACCGGATGGCTGGTCGGCGCGTTCGCCCTCACCGTCGCCGTCACCGGCCCCGCCGGCGTCCTGCTCGCCTCCCGCCTGCGCCGAAAGACCGTCCTGGCCACGGCACTGGCCCTGTTCGCCGTCTCCAACACGGTCTACGCGCTCAGCGACTCCTTCCCCCTCGTCCTCGCCTTCCGCATCCTGCCCGCCCTGCTCCACCCCGTCTTCTTCGCCCTCGCACTGACCGCCGCCACCCGCCTGGCCGCACCCGGCAAGGCCGCCCGCGCCACCACCACCGTCTTCGCCGGCGTCAGCGCCGGCTTCGCGTTCGGCGTCCCCCTCACCTCCTACCTCGCCGACCACCTGGGCCTGCCCGCCGCGTTCTGGAGCGCCGCCGCCCTCAACCTCCTCGCCTGCGCCGGCGTCCTCACCCTCTTCCCCGACCTGCCGGAAACCCGACGCCCCACCTACAGCGGCCAGTTGGGCATCCTGCGCAGCCCCCGGCTGTGGCTGGCCGTCGCCGCCGTCACCCTGCTGTTCGCCGCCATGTTCAGCGGCTACGGCTACATCGCCGAATACCTGCAGAACGTCACCGGCCTCGACACCTCCCTCACCGGCCCCGCCCTGATGGCCTTCGGCATCGTCATGACCGCCGGCAACCCCCTCTACGGCCGCCTGCTCGAACGCCACCCCCTGCGCACCGCCACCGCCTACCCCCTGCTCTACCTCGCCCTCTACCTCCTCCTCGACGCCGCCGGCCCCCACCCGGCGCCCATGCTCGCCACCGTCCTGCTCTGGGGCGCCGTCCACTCCGGCGGCCTGGCCGTCGCCCAGACCTGGCTCGCCCGCGACGCCACCGACGCCCCCGAGTTCGGCAACAGCCTCTTCATCTCCTTCTCCAACCTCGGCATCACCCTGGGCACCACCCTCGGCGGAACCCTCGTCGCCACCACCGGCCCCCGCCACCTGCCCCTGGCCGGCGCCGCCCTCGCCGCCGCCGCCCTCGCCACCATCCTGTGGCGCCGCCGCCTCGACCCCCGACCCGAACCCCGACCCCGGACCGAGCAGCCGCAGACCGACCCCGCCCACCGCACTCCCACCCCCTGACACCCCACCAACCCCCGCACCCCGCACCCCCGCACCCGTGCGCGCTGCACCCCGCCCCCGCACCCCCGCACCCACGCGTGCCGCGCCACCGCACCTCCACGCGGCGGCGCGGCACGCGCGCGACGCCGGGGGAGGAAACCGGGGAGGAAACAGGCCCGCCACGGACGCCCCCGACCGCAGCACGCGCGACCGGCTCCCGCCCCGGCCGACGTCGCGCCCCGGCCGGGGCCGGGGGAGCGGCCCGGGAGGACGGCGTCGGTTCGTGGTGACGCTGGGCAGGGCGCCGTCGACACCCTGCGGCTGCTCCCGCCGCGGTGGCTCCGGCCGCAGGGGGACTGCCGTGGTTCCCGTTCCCGTTCCCGTTCCCGGGGCCGTCCGCGGCGCTTCCTGCTCCCGGGGGCGCTCGCCGCGGTCTGCGGCCACCTTCCCGGAGGCCGGAGGTCTGGTGATGCCGCCCAAGGTCCGCTTCTGCCCGTCCCGGCTTGTCCGAGGGCATCGGCAAGGCCGGCTTGCCGCGGGCACCCCGAGCACGCCGACCGCAGCATGTGCGACCGGATCCCGCCCCCCCGCACACCCTCCCCGGCCCGGCCGCGCACCGGCCCGGCCCCGCTGCCGCGTGCGGCCGGTGCGGCGCCCCGGCCGACGTCGCGCCCCGGCCGGGGTCGGGAGAGGGGCCGAACGGCCCGTCGGTTCGTGGTGACGCCGGGCAGGGCGCCGTCGACTCCCTGCGGCTGCTCCCGCCGCGGTGGCTCCGGCCGCAGGTGGACTGCCGTGGTTCCCGTTCCCGGGGCCGTCCGCGGCGCTTCCTGCTCCCGAGGGTGCCCGGTGCCGCCCCTGCCGCCCCGCCGCCCCGCCGCTCCCGCCGTCCCCGCCGTTCCCGGGCCGGAGGGGGCGGGGGTGCCCGGTGGGTCAGGCGTAGCGGTCGAACAGGGCCTGGAGGTAGTCCTCCAGGCGGGTGGTCAGGACGGCGGGGGTCAGGTCGGTGCGGCCCAGCTCGCGCCAGGGTTCGGCGACCTTGCGGGCGTCGGGGGCGAAGGCGAGGGCGTCCAGCAGCCGCCAGTACAGGTGGGCGCGGCCGTCGGCGAGTTCGCGGCCGCCGGCGGCGGTGTAGAGGTCGGCGAAGGCCAAGCCCGCGGCGGGGCCGTGCAGCAGGGCCAGGGCGGTGGAGCAGTGGGCGACGTCCAGGTCGGCCGGGCCCCAGGACGTCTCCACCCAGTCGACCACCCCGGTGACGACCGGCCGCGCACCGTGCTCACCGTGCGCGTCGTGCGTGGGGGCCGTGTCGAACAGCACGTTGCCGGGGTGGAAGTCGCGGTGCAGGAAGCACGCCCGGTACGGGGGCGCGGGGGAGCCGATCACCTCCACCGCCCGCGCCCACAGGGCCCGGCGGGCGGTGTCCTCGGGCACGGCGACCCGCTCGGGGGCCGTCCACGCCTGCCAGGCGCGCGGCCGGTCCGCCTCGCGGACCTCCAGCGCGTGCACGGCGGCCAGCTGCGCGGCCAGCAGACGGGCGCGGGCGGGGGCGTGCGCGTCCTGCTCCAGGCACACCCGTCCGGGCAGGGCGGTCATCACCAGCGACGGGTGCTCGCACACCGCGCCCGCCGCGTCCACCGCGACCAGGCGCGCGGCGGGGACGACGCTGCCCTCCAGCAGGCGCAGCACCGCCGCCTCGCGGGCCAGCAGCCCGGGGGCGTGGCGGCGGTAGAACGGTGTGACGAAGGAGCGCAGCACCAGCGCGGACGGCGAGGGGTGCGGCCCGTCGCCGTCCCGGCGCACCTCCAGGCGGCGCATCCGCGAGGTCCACCCGCCGCGCAGCACGTCCACCGCGCCCAGGCGCTCACCGGGCGCGAGGTGCCCCTGGACCCACCGCCGCGTGCCCTCCCAGCCCTCCCACCCGTCGTCCCGCCCGTCGCCCGGCCCGTCGTCCGGCCCCCGCCCCCGGTCGTCCCGTTCCCCACTGTCGATCATGGGCGGCAAGCCTACGCCCCGCCCCGCCCGGCCGGACCCTCCCCGTTGACGTGCGGTCAACTCCCGTGCGACGGAGGCGATAAGCCCACTGTTCCGACAGGTATCGAAGTCTGACGGGCCGGGCCTCGCGGGGGTCGGGTGAGAGCCGCCCGCGCGCCGCCGGGCGCGTGCCGCGCGAAGGGGGATCCGTCATGCCCGGGACCGTCGTCTTCGAGAGCACCGGGGGCCCGGAGGTCCTGACCGTGCGCGAACGCCCCCTGCCCGAGCCCGGTCCCGGCGAACCGCGCCTGCGCGTCGCCGCGATCGGCCTCAACCGTGCCGAGGCCCTCTTCCGCGCCGGCACCTGCCCGGAGCGGCCGCGCCTGCCTGGAGCGGCCGCGCCTGCCCGCGGGCCTGGGCCGCGGGGCCGCCGGCACCGTGGAGGCCGTCGGCCCGGACGTCACCGCCTTTGCCCCGGGCGGCCTCGGCGACACCGTGCCCGCCTTCTCCCGGGACGACTACGGCGTCTGCGGCACCCGCGTCCTGGTCCCGGCCCGCGCCGCCGTCCCCCACCCCGCCGGCCTCACCGCCGCCCAGGGCGCCGCCGTGCGGATGCCCTGCCTCACCGCCTGCGGCGCCCTGGCCGAGGACGGCCACCTGCGCTCCGGCGACCACGTGCTGGTCACCGCCGCCGCCTGCGGGGCGGGCCCGGCGGCCATCCGTACCGCCCGCCGTTTGGGCGTTCACCCCCTCGCCACCACTCGCACCCGCGCCATGGCCCCCGCCCTGCCGGCGGCCGGCGCCGCCGAGGTGATCGTCACCTGCGGGGACGACCTGGCCGCCCGCGTCCGGGCCGCGACCGGCGCACGCGGCGTGCGCGCCGTCCCGGACCCCGTCGCCGGACCCGGCGTCCCGGCCCTCGCCGAGACCCTCGCCCCCGGCGGGCACCCGATCGTCTACGGCCGCCTGGACCCGCGCGAGGCCCCGCTGCCCGGCCAGGACGCCTTCGGCCCCGTCAGCAGCCGCTTCCACGGCATGCACGAGGTGACCCGCGACGACGAACGCCTGCGCCGCGCCCACGCGTTCGTCACCGCGGGCCTGGCCGACGGCTCCTTCGCCCCCGTGATCGACCGCGTCTTCGAGGGCCTCGACACCGTCGCCGAGGCCCACCGCCACCTCGAGGCGGGCACCCGGACCGGCAAGATCGTCCTGACCGTCACCGGCTGACCCGCCCCCGCACCCCGGCCCCCCGCATGCACCGGCCCCCGCACGTACCGGCCCCCCGGTGCACGGGGCCCTCGTGCGCCGGGGCCCCTCACACCCCCGTGCGGGGCCCGGGCAGCAGCTGCCCGGCCTCCGCGTCCGCGGCGGCCACCACCGCCGTCAGCAGACCCGGGAAACGCCGCTCCAGCTCCTCGCTGCGCAGCGCGTTCATCTTGGTGGTCCCCACGTAGTACTGGCGCAGCAGTCCCGCCTCGCGCAGCACGCTGAAGTGGTGACTGGAGGTCGAACGCCCCACCGGCAGGTCGAAGGAGCCGCAACTGAGATCGGCTCCCGAGTGCGCGAGCGTGCGCACCACCGTCCTGCGGGCCGGATCAGCGAGCGCCTCCAGCACCTGCTGGACGCTCACGTCCTCCACACCAGGGTGCACGATCACCCGCGCCGCCACGCGTGCCCGTCCCACACCCACCACCCCTTCCCAACACTCGACCCCCGTCCGTCCGATGACCAAAGACCGCGCCGTGCGCGCGACTTCACGCCCACGACGCTACTATGCCCGACCCGTCCGCCACGCTCACCGCAACACCCGCGCAACACGCCCCGCCGGCGGCGCTGAGCGGCGCGGCGGCCACGACACCGCCACCGATCCCGCCCCGCCGCTCCCGCACCACCGGACACCCACCGGCACGCGGGATCCGGCACACAGGATCCGGCACACGGGAACCGGTACGCGGGAACCGGCGCACGGGCACCACCCGGGCGGGCACCACCGCAGGGGCGGGCGCGGCGCGCGCGAACGCCGTGCCCCGCCGGGCGGGGGAGCGGCGGGGCACGGCGCTTACCGTGCGGGGCAGGTGACGGACGTTCAGGCCGCGCGCACCGGAGCCACCACGACCCCGACCGCGGCACCGGCACCGATCGCCGCACCGACCGCGGCACCGGCACCGACCGCGGCACCGACGGCGGAACCGGAACCGCCGCCCGCGCCCGGACCGGCGCCGGCCCCCGCCGCCACGGCGCCGGCCCCCGCCGCCACGGCGCCGGCCCCCGCCGCCACGGCGCCGGCGCCGGCCGGACGCGCCAGCCGCGCCAGCGCCAGCGGCTCGAAGATCCCCATCAGCACCGGATCCACCGCCCGCACCGCCGCCGGCGCCGGCGCCGCCGGCACCGGGGTGCGCAGCAGCGCCAGGTACAGCTCCTGGCTCTCCGCCGCCGGATCGATGCCCAGTTCCTCGGCCAGCACCTGACGCAACTGCTGGTAGCAGCGCAGCGCCTCCGCCCGGTTCCCGGACGCCGCCAGCGCCTCCATCCGGCACCGGTAGGCACTCTCGCGGAACGGCGCGCGGCGCACCGCCTCGTCCGCCCACCGCAGCGCGTGGTGTTCCTCGCCCAGCGCGGACGCCGCCAGGCTCGCCGTCTCCAGCGCGCTGATGCGCAGCTCCTCCACGTGCTCGCGCACCCCCTGCGCCCACTCGCCCTCGTGATCGGGCAAGAACGCCCCGCGCAGGTTCGCCAGCGCCCCCGCGGCCAACTGCTGCGCCACCGCGTGGGATCCCGCCGCCAGCGCCTCGCCGGCCTCGCCGACCGCGGAGGCCGCGGCCTCCAGGTCCACCGCCGCGTCCGCGGGAAGTTGCAGCACGTACCGCCCGCCCTGGGCGATCAGCGGCGTCGCGCCCGGGCCCTGGCCGGGCGCGGTGACGAACGCCCGCACCCGCGAGACCACGCTGCGCAGCGCGGACGCCCACGTGTCGGGCAGTCCGTCGGGCCAGATGGTGTCGGCCAGCTGGTCGCGGCTGGTGCCGCTGGAGCGCTCCAGCACCAGGCGGGCGAACGCCACCTGGGCCTGGGCGCTGGACAGGTGCTGCGGAGCGCCGTCCTCGTGCTCGACGGCGACCAGACCGGTGAGGCGGATCAGCATGCGCGGGCCCCCGATCTGCCGGCCGGACCGTCTTCCCTGAAGCCTTTCAACACGAGCTCCAACCCCCTTGAGCCAAAGCGGAAGCAACGGCCCGTTCCGGCCGTCGGCATGGGAAATTGCGGATCGGAACAGAAATCCGCCGACCACCCGTTCGGTTTCGGCGGATTTCGACCATACATTCGCCGCATCGCGCGGTGTCAACACCGGTTGCGGAAACATACCCACCGGCCGGTCAATGCGTCGTGGACGCAATGTTTCCGCACGTCAGAGCTTTCCCGCAGGCCAGCGAAGCGCCTATTGCGGACGCCTTGCGCCGCCTGCCGTAGAAATGTAGCCATCCTTGAGCAGCCCGCGTGAACGCTTCGAGAAAACACCCCCGAAGCCGCCCCCTCCACGCGGGAAGCCGCCCGCCCGTGAAAGCCGCGAAAACCGTGGAAACCGGGGAAACCCGTGACGCCGTGAAGGAGAAACGCCCGTGAACGCCACCGGAGCATGGCACCGCCTGGAGCCGAAACTGGCCGCGACGAACGCCCGCGTGGCCGCCCTGGAATCCGACCCCTCCCGGCGCAACAGCTTCGTCGCCTACACCATGGAACGCGACAGCGCCTACTGCGACCTCGACGGCGAACGCCTGCTCATGATGTCCGGCTACAGCTACCTGGGCCTGGCCGGCGACGAACGCGTGGTGGCCGCCGCCAAGGCCGCCGTCGACGTCTACGGCACCGGCAACCACGGCGTGCGGGCCCTGGCCGGCACCATCCCCCTGCACGAGGAACTCGAGGCCGAGGTCGCCCGCTTCGCCCGCCGCGAACGCGCCCTGGTCTTCGGCTCCGGCTACGCCGCCAACGTCGGCACCGTCGGCGCCCTCGTCGGCCAGGGCGACACCGTCCTGATCGACAAGTACGACCACGCCTCCATCGTCGACGGCTGCCGCCTGTCGGGAGCCACCGTCACCCGCTTCCGCCACAACGACGTCGACCACCTCGAACGCCGCCTCAAGGCCGCGTCCCCCACCGGCGTGCGCCTGGTCATCGTCGACAGCGTCTACTCCATGGACGGCGACATCGCCCCGCTGCCCGAACTGCGCGAGGTCTGCGACCGCTACGACGCCCTGCTCATGGTCGACGAGGCCCACGCCCTGGGCGTCATCGGCGCCACCGGCGGCGGCATCGAGGAGCACTTCGACCACAAGGTCCGCGTCGACGTCAAACTCGGCACCCTCTCCAAGGCCATCCCCTCCATGGGCGGCTGGGTCGCCGGCAGCCACGACCTCATCGGCCACCTGCGCTACGCCGCCCGCCCCTTCCTCTTCTCCGCCGCCCTGGGCCCCGCCCAGACCGGCGCCGCCCTGGAGTCCCTGCGCATCCTGCGCCGCGAACCCGAGCGCGTCACCCACACCCAGACCCAGGCCCAGCGCCTGCGCGAGCGCCTCAACGACGCCGGCATCTCCACCATGGACTCCACCACCGCGGTCCTGCCCGTCATCGCCGGCAGCGACGACGCCGCCTACGACTACGCCACCGCCTGCCGCAAGGCCGGCGTCATCGGCCTGCCCGTCGTCACCCCGGCCGTCCCCAACGACCTCGCCCGCCTGCGCATCGCCGTCACCGCCCGCCACACCGCCGCCGACATCGACTTCGCCGCCGAGGCGTTCCTGACCGCCGCCCGCCAGACCGGCCTGATCTGACCCACCCGCCACCACCACCCACCACCGCCCCACCGCACCACCGCCCCACCCCGCCCAGGACACCCAGCACCGCCCCACCGCACCACCGCACCACCCCGCCCCGCCCAGGACCGCCCAGGACCGCCCAGCACCACCCCCCCCGTACCCGCCGCCGGGCCGACCGCGTGCGACGCGAAGGAGACGAAGCCATGGCCCCCCACCACCGGCCACCGATCGCCGTCACCGGCCTCGGCGTCATCAGCCCCGCCGGCCACACCGTCGCCGACCTCTGGCACACCGTCACCTCCGGACACTCCACCGCCACCGCCCTGACCGACCCCGCCCTGACCCGCCACCGCGTCCGCCTGGGCTGCCGCGTCACCGACCTGCCCGCCCACACCCACCTGCCCGCCAAGGACGCCCGCCGCCTGGACCCCTTCGCCCACTACGGCACCCTCGCCGCCCTGGCCGCCCACGCCGACGCCGGCCACCCCAGCCCCGAACCCGCCCGCAGCGCCATCGTCGTGGGCACCGCCGTCGGCGGACGCACCACCAGCGACCGCGAATCCGCCCTCTACACCGAACACGGCCCCCTGCGCGTCTCCCCGCTGATGCCCCTGGTCACCATGCCCAACGCCGCCGCCGCCCAGATCGCCATGCGCCTGAACTGGACCGGCCCGGCCCTGACCATCGCCACCACCTGCGCCTCCAGCGCCGACGCGATCGGCCACGGCGCCCTGCTCCTGGAGAGCGGCCGCGCCGACATCGTCATCGCCGGCGGCTGCGAAGCCACCCTCACCCCCGTCACCCTCGCCGCCTTCGGCAACCTCGGCGCCCACTCCCTGCGCAACGACGAACCCGCCCGCGCCTCACGCCCCTTCGACACCGACCGCGACGGCTTCGTCATGGGCGAAGGCGCCGGCTTCCTCGTCCTCGAACGCCTCGCCGACGCCCGCGCCCGCGCCCGCACCCCCTACGCCCTGCTCGCCGGCTACGGCGCCAGCGCCGACGCCTACCACCTGTCCAACCCCCGCCCCGACGGCGCCGGCGCCGTCACCGCCATGCGCGCCGCCCTCGCCGACGCCCACCTCACCCCCGCCGACATCGCCCACGTCAACGCCCACGGCACCTCCACCGTGCACAACGACCGCTCCGAAGCCGCCGCGCTGCGCACCGTGTTCGGCCCCCACGGCGTGCCGGTCACCTCCACCAAGGGCGCCATCGGCCACCTGCTCGGCGCCGCCGGCGCCGTCGAGCTGATCGCCGCCATCGAGGCCATGAACGCCCGCACCGTCCCTCCCACCGCCAACCACGAGAAGACCGAAGAGGGCCTGGACCTCGACGTCGTGCACACCGCGCCGCGCCCGATCCGCTCCGGCGCGGCCCTGTCCAACTCGTTCGGCTTCGGCGGCCACAACACGACCCTGGTGGTGACCCCGCTATGACCACACCCACGACGACCGCCCCCGCCGCGACCGCCCCCGCCGCGACCGCCTCCCAGGCGAGCGCGCCCACGACGGCCGCGCCCGTACCCGGGGCGGACACGCCCGCCGCGCCCGGCGCGCCGGTGGCGCGCACCCGCCTGCACGTGGACGCCGCCGACCTGGCCGCCTACCGCGCCGCGGCCCGCGCCCGCCTGGACGCCCCGCGCCGGCCCGGCGCCAGCCCCGCGCACCCCTTCGTCGCCGCCCACGCCCTGGCCCAGCACACCGTCGCCGCCCTGACCGCCGGCGACCGCGGCTTCACCGGCGTGGTCCACCTCGGCCAGGAGATCCACACCCACACCCCCCTGACGGCCGGTGCCATCGACATCGCCGTCCACGTCACCGCGGTGCGCCGCGAGGCCCGCGGCACCCGCCTGTCGCTGGCCACCCGCCTGAGCGACGCCGCCACCGGCGCCCCGCTGGCCGACCTGACCACCGCCGCCCTGCTGCTGGGCGCCACCCGCGCCGACTCCCACGGCACGCTGCCCCCCGCGGCCCACCCCGGCACCGTCCCCGACGGCGAGACCCACGTGTGCACCCACCTGCTCACCGCCGCCGACACCACCGCCTACGCCCACGCCTCCGGCGACCTCAACCCGATCCACCTGGACGACGCCGCCGCCCGCGCGGCCGGCTTCCCCTCCGCCATCGCCCACGGCATGCACCTGGTCGCCCTGGCCGCCGAGAAGATCACCGACCGCCACGCCGACGGCGACCCCGCCCGCGTCACCGCGCTCGGCGCCCGCTTCGCCGCCCCCACCACCCCCGGCACCGAACTGCGCCTGACCCTGCAGCCCTACGACCGGGGCACCGTGGTGCGCTTCACCATCGCCACCGACGCCGGCACCGCCGTCAAGGCCGGCTGGGCGCGCATCGCCCCGGCCGCGGGGGAGTGAACCCCATGACCACCACCACCGGCCCCACCACCGGCCCGTCCACCGCCGGCCCCACCACCGGCCCGTCCACCACCGGCCCCACCGCCGGCCCGTCCGCCGAGGGCACCGCCCGTACGGCGCGGCAGCCGGCGCCGCTGGCGCTGCCCGACGCGTTCACCGCCCACGCCCGCACCACCCCCGGCGCGCCGGCCCTGCTGTGGCACGAACAGAGCGTCACCTACGGCGAGCTCGCCGCCCTGGCCGGGGCCGAACGCGAGCGCCTGGCGGCCCTGGACCTGGCGCCGGGGGAGCCGGTGGGCCTGCTGGCCGTCAAGTCGCCGGCCGCGATCGCCCTGGTCCTGGCCTGCCTGATGGAGCGCCGCCCCTTCCTGCTGCCCTCCCCGCAGCTGGCCCCCGCGCTGCTGGCCGCCCTGTTCGCCCAGGCCGGCGCCCGCCGCCAGCTCGCCCCGCTGGGCCAGGACGCCCCGGTGCTCCCGGCCCTGCCCCACCCGGCCCCGGTACCGACCCTGGCCTCCGGCACCTCCTTCATGCTCACCACCTCCGGCTCCACCGACCTGCCCAAGATCGTCCCCCTCGCGCAGCAGGCCGTGGACCGCTTCACCGCCTGGGCCCACGACACCTTCGACCTCGGCCCCGGCCGCGTCGTGGCCAACTACGCGCCCCTGAACTTCGACCTCGCCCTGCTGGACGTGTGGGCCACCCTCGCCGCCGGCGGGACCTGCCTGCTCATCGACCCCGCCCACGCCCTCAACGCCCGCCACCTGCTCGCCCAGCTGACGCGCCACCGCCCCCACGTGCTGCAGGCCGTCCCCCTCGCCTACGCCCTGCTCGTCCAGGCCGCCACCGCCGCCACCGCCCGCACCGGCACCGGCACCGGCACCGGCGGTACGGGCACCGGCGGTACGGGCGGCGGCGGCCAGGGCCCGGGGACGGTGCTGGACAGCGTCGAGCACGCCGCGTTCACCGGCGACGCCATCGACGCCCGCACCCTGGCCGCCCTGCCCGCCCTGCTGCCCTCGGCCCGCCTCTACAACATCTACGGCTGCACCGAGACCAACGACAGCTTCCTGCACCGCCTGGACCGCCTGGACGCCGCGGCCGCCCTGCCCGTGCCCATCGGCGAACCCCTGCCCGGCGTGCGCACCCTCGTCGCCACCGGCGACGGCACCCCCCTGCAGGGCCCCGGCAGCGGCGAACTCTACGTCTCCACCCCCTTCCAGGCCGCCGGCTACCTCGACCGCTCCCGCGACACCGGACGCTTCACCACCCAGCCCGAAGGCGCCGGAGACGGCCGCCGCTGGTTTCGCACCGGCGACCTCGTCACCCGCGACGAGCACGGCCGCATCCACCTCACCGGCCGCGCCGACTTCCAGGTCAAGGTCCGCGGCGTGGCCGTGAACACCGCCGAGATCGAACGCGTCCTGCTCACCCACCCCGACGTGCGCGAGGCCGCCGTCGCCGCCGAGAACGACCCGCTGACCGGCAAGCGCCTGCACGCCGCCGTCCAGCGCGCCCCCGGCTCCACCCTCAACAGCCTGGTCCTGCGCGAACACCTGGCCCGCAACCTGCCGCGCGCCGCCGTCCCCGAGAAGCTCGCCATCCACGACGAGCCCCTGCCCAAGACCGCCACCGGCAAGGTCGACCGCAAGGCCGTCCTGCCCACCCCCTGACCCCCGCACCACCCCGCACCGCAGCACCCCCGCACCGCGCCGCCCCGGCGCGCGCGAACCGCACCACCACCGCACCACCCCGGCACCGCACCGCACCACCAAGAAGACCGACCATCCACCGAAGCAAGGGAGTTGCCCGCCATGAGCAACATCGCCCGGATCAAGCGGTTCCTCATCGAGGAGTTCCTGCCCGACATCACCCCCGACCAGCTCGCCGACGACCACGACCTGCTCTCCGACGGCGTCATCGACAGCCTCGGCGTCCTCAAACTCATCGCCTGGGTCGAGGACCACTTCGCCCTGCCCGTCGACGACACCGACCTCGACCCCAACAACTTCCGCTCGGTCGCCGCCATCGACGCCTTCATCACCCAGCGCCGCACCGCGGCCACCGCCACGGTGGGCGGCTGACCGCCATGCACCCGGCCCTCACCGCACTGCTCGCCGGCCGCCCGGTAGCCCTGGAGGCCTGGCGCTCGTGGTGGGACCAGCTCGAACACCGCACCCTGGGCCCGGCCGACAGCGACCGGGCCCAGGCAGCGGCCCTGCTGGCCGCCCTCACCACCCGCCTGCCCGACCCGGACACCCTCACCGCCCTCGTCACCACCCTCACCGAACGCGCCCCCCACCCCGGCCCCGCCCACCCCCACAGCGTCAACATCGTCGGCACCGGCGGCGGCCCGGCCACCTTCAACCTCTCCACCGCCGCCGCCCTGACCGCCGCCGCCATGGGCATCCCCGTCGTCAAAACCGGCTCCCGCGCCTACACCAGCGCCACCGGCTCCGTCGACCTCCTCGAACGCCTGGGCATCACCCTCACCTCCAGCCACACCGCCACCGCCGACCACCTCGCCCGCCACGGCATCGCCTTCGCCGGCCCCCACGTCTACCCACCGGCCCTCACCCGCCTGGCCCGCACCCTCTACCCCCTCACCCTCAAACCCTTCGGCGCCTTCCTCAACACCCTCGGCCCGCTGCTCGCCACCGTCCCCGTCACCGCCCAGCTCACCGGCGTCTCCACCCCCGCCGCCCTGGCCGCCCTGCGCCCCCTGGCCGCCCACGACACCCGCCGCACCGTCTGGCTGGCCCACAACACCGCCGGCGCCGACGAACTCCTGCCCTTCGCCGACAACACCCTGCACACCCCCACCGGCGCCCTGCACCTGCCCGCCGGCACCATCGCCCCCGCCACCGGCACCCTCGCAGACCTCGCCCCGCACCCCGAGGACCTCACCGGCCACTTCCTGAACGCCCTCGCGGGCCGCGCCGGCGACACCGCCACCCACACCATCGCCCTCAACGCCGCCGCCCTCGCCCTGGCCAGCGGCCGCCACACCCACTGGGCCACCGCCCACACCGCCGCCCTGGACGCCCTCGCCGACGGCGCCCCCCGCGCCCTGGCCGAACGCCTGCGCACCACCCGCCGCAAGGAGACCACCGGTGCCTGAACCCCTCTTCCCCCCGCCCGGGCCGGGACTGGCGGTCTTCCTCAACGCCGGCGACCCCGCCGGCCGCCTCACCGACCTCGCCCTCATGCTCGACACCCAGGGCGTCGACGTCCTCGAACTGGCCGTCCCCTTCCCCAACTCGCCCACCGACGGCCCCGTCATCCGCCGCTCCGCCGCCCGCGCCCTGGAGGCCGGCACCACCCTGGACACCGTCCTCGCCGAACTCGCCGACCTCACCCCGAAGCTGAACCACCTCAAGGTCGCCCTGCTCGCCGACTGGAGCCACAGCCTGCGCCACCGCGACCCCGCCGCCACCACCCGGGCCATCGCCGACGCCGGAGCCCGCGCCCTGCTCGTCCACGCCCTGCCCCCACGCCTGCGCCCCGCCTGGCAGCACGCCCTGCGCACCCAGGGCCTGCCACAGGTCACCACCTGCTACCCCGCCTCCACCCCCGACACCCTCCACGCCGCCGCCCGCGACGCCACCGGCGCCTACGTCTACCTCGTCGCCCACTACGGCCGCTCCGGCACCACCCCCGCCACCGGCCACCACGCCCTGGCCGACACCGTCACCGCGCTGCGCTCCGCCGCCCCCGGCACACCCGTCGCCGTCGGCTTCGGCGTCAAGAGCGCCGCCGACCTGCGGGCCGTCGCCGCCAGCGGGGCGGACGCGGCGATCGTCGGCTCCGCCGCCGTGGCCCGCCTGGAGGACGCCGCCGCCGAAGGCCTCGACCCCGTCGAGGAGTTGAGGGCCTTCCTCACCGACCTCCGCCCCGACCGCAGCGCCCACCCGCACCGGCCCGGCGGACCCAGCACCACCACGCACACCGGCACCACCGGCACCACTACGCACACCGGCACCACCGCCGTGCACACCTGCGTGCACACCCCCACCACGGTGCCCGCCACCGCGAGCACCCCCACCCGGAAGGACCGACCCGCATGCTGATCCGCGACCTGGCCGACGTCAAGACCGTCGAGTGGGGCAACGGCCTGTCCCGCCGCTTCCTCGTCGAGAGCGACGGCCTCGGCTACAGCCTCACCGACACCGTCGTCAACGCCGGCACCAAGTCCCGCCTGGAGTACCGCAACCACCTCGAGGCCTGCTACTGCATCGCCGGCTCCGGCGAGGTCGTCGACATGGACGGCAACACCCACCCCATCACCCCCGGACGCCTGTACGCCCTCGACGAGCACGACGCCCACTACCTGGTCGCCAGCCCCGAGGAGGACCTGCGCCTGGTGTGCGTCTTCTCCCCGGCCCTGCGCGGCGACGAGGTCCACCAGCTCGACGCCCACTCCTCCTCCGCCTACTAGGAGAACGCCCCCCCCGCCCGGGGGGCACCTCCTGCCAGGCACCCCCGCACCCCGCCGGGGCCCGCCGCCGCCCGCCCGCCGCGCGGCCCGGGCCCCCGGGATCCGGGAACCCCCAGGAACCGACGACAGCCGGCGCCCACCCCATCTGTCACCACCCGCGCCGGCCTGCCACCCCGGGCCCCGCACCCCGCGGCCCGGGAGGAAGGCGGCACATCCCATGATCCGCTGGAACGCCGACCAGACGGCCCTGCGCGAGGGCCTGGCCCGCTTCGGCGACGACCTCAGCGCCGGCCACATCGAAGGCGACGAACAGGCCGCCTTCTCCCACGACAAGTGGCGCATGATCCAGAAGACCGGCATCCTCTCCCTGCCCTTCGAGGAACGCTACGGCGGCCTGGACCAGTCCCTGCTCACCACCATGTACGTCCTCGAAGGCCTCGGCGCCACCTGCCGCGACGGCGGCCTCAACTTCTCCGTCACCACCTCCATGGCCTCCACCGGCGTCCCCCTGCAGGCCTTCGGCTCACCCGCCCTCAAAGAGGCCTACCTGCCCCGCATCGCCTCCGGCGACGCCATCGGCGCCCACGCCATCACCGAGTCCGAATCCGGCTCCGACGCCATGCAGATGCGCACCCGCGCCGTGCGCGACGGCGACCACTTCGTCCTCAACGGCGCCAAGACCTTCGTCTCCAACGGCCCCGTCGCCGACGTCATCGTCGTCTACGCCCGCACCCACCCCCAGGGCGGCGCCCTGGGCGTCACCGCCTTCCTCGTCGACGCCGACACCCCCGGCCTGACCACCGGCAACCCCATCAAGAAGATGGGCCTGCGCACCTCCCCGCTCTCCGAGCTCTACCTCGACGACGTCCGCGTCGGCGCCGACCGCGTCCTGGGCCGCGTCGGCGGCGGCTTCCTCGTCCTGGACCACGTCATGAAACGCGAGATCCTCTACACCTTCATCGTCAACACCGGCGAGATGCAGCACCGCCTCGCCCGCTGCCTGGACTACGCCAAGACCCGCATGTCCTTCGGCAAACCCATCGGCTCCTACCAGTCCGTCGCCAACAAGATCGTCGACACCAAGATCCGCCTCGAAACCGCCCGCAAGTGGCTCTACGACACCGCCCAGCGCCTCGAAGCCGGCGACAACGTCACCGTCGACATGGCCATCGCCAAACTCCTCACCAGCGAATCCAACCTCGCCACCTCCCTGGCCGCCGTCCAGGTCTTCGGCGGCAACGGCTACATGGCCGAATACGGCCTCGAGAAGGACGTGCGCAACGCCGTCGCCGGCACCATCTACTCCGGCAGCAACGAAATCCAGTACAACCGCATCGCCGCCATGCTGGGACTGGGCAAATGACCGCCCCCGCCGCCCCGCTCGCCCCCACCAGATCCGGCCACCTCAAAGTCTGCGGCGCCCGCACCCGCTCCGACCTCACCCTGCTCGCCGACACCGGCCCCACCCTCGTCGGCCTGTGGCACGGCATCCCCGGCGGCCCCGCCGAACTCGAGGCCGACCGCCTCACCGACCTCGCCGCCACCGCCATCCGCCTGGGCCTGGAACCCGTCCTCGTCACCTTCCTCGACGACGCCCCCACCATCGCCGCCCTCGCCCGCGCCACCGGCATCCGCTGGATCCAGCTCCACGCCTACCAGAGCCCCGCCCTCGTCACCGAACTGCGCGAACACCTGCCCTACGCCGTCCTCGTCAAAGTCCTCCACCTCTCCCGCGGCCGCTGCCTGGAACGCGCCTTCACCCGCGCCTACGCCCGCGCCGGCTGCGACCTGTTCCTCCTGGACACCGTCACCGACGACGGCCGCGTCGGCTCCACCGGCCAACCCCTGGACCCCACCCACGTCCACGCCCTCCTGCCCCGCCTCACCATCCCCTTCCTCCTCGCCGGCGGCCTCAACGCCACCAACCGCGACACCTACCGCACCGTCACCGACCACCCCCTGTACGCCGGCGCCGACATCGACTCCGCCGCCCGCGACCGCACCGGCCGCTTCACCCACGAAGCCGTCACCGCCCTCACCCGCGCCTGGCACCCGCGCCTCCAGGAGACCCCGGCATGACCTTCATCGACGCGCTGCTCACCGCCGCCCGCCCCCTGGTCATGGAAGTCAAACTCCGCGACCCCCACGGCGCCGACCTGCTGGGCGAACGCACCGTCACCGACCTCGTCACCCGCTACGAACAGGCCGGCGCCCCCTGCCTGTCCGTCGTCACCGGCCGCTGGTTCGGCGGCACCCCCCGCCTGCTGCGCGACGTCGCCGCCGCCACCGAACTGCCCGTCCTGCAAAAGGACTTCCTCACCCGACCCGCCCAACTCGAAGCCGCCAAGGCCCTGGGCGCCTCCGCGGTCCTGCTCACCGCCGCCCTGCTGCCCGCCACCTCCCTGCGACGCCTCGTCGACGCCGCCCTCGACCTCGGCCTGACCCCCTTCGTCGAGATCACCGACGAACGCGAACTCGACACCCTGCCCCGCGTCCCCGAATGCGTCGTCGCCGTCAACAACAAGGACATCCGCACCCGCGAACGCGACCGCGGCGACCTCGGCCGCAGCCTGCGCCTGCTGCCCGCCCTGCGGGCCGCCGGCTGCCGCGCCCCCGTCTCCGCCTCCGCCATCACCGAACCCGCCGACGCCGCCCGCCTCCTGGACGCCGGCTACGCCGCCCTGCTCATCGGCACCTCCCTGATGCGCACCACCGACCTCACCGGCTGGCTCGCCGACCTCGACGCGGCCACAGGGGCGGTCGCCGCATGAGGAACGACCTGCGCACCCGCTCCCTGGTCCTGGACGCCGACGGCATCCCCCTGTCCGCCCTCGTCGCCGAACCCGAGGGCCGCGCCCCCAAAGCCGTCGTCCTGGCCGTCCACGGCCGCGGCATGCGCGCCGCCTACTTCGCCGGCCCCGCCCACCCCGACACCAGCCTGCTCACCCTCGCCGCCGACCTCGGCTACACCGTCCTCGCGATCGACCGCCCCGGCCACGGCGCCTCCGCCCACCGCCTGCCCGCCGGCCAGCTCATCGCCGACCAGGCCGCCACCCTCCACGCCGCCCTCACCGACTACGCCCGCGCCCACGACACCGGCGCCGGCGTCCAACTCCTCGCCCACTCCTTCGGCGGCAAGATCGCCCTGCACCTCGCCGCCCACTGGCCCGCCGACCCCCGCCTGCCCCTGCTGGGCTGCGACATCTCCGGCCTCGCCCAGCACTACGCCCCCGGCGCCTGGGACCGCCCCGACGACCTCGCCGGCGGCGGCCGCCTCAACTGGGGCCCCCTCCACCTCTACCCGCCCGGCACCTTCCACGCCGCCCGCACCCTGCTCACCCCCGTCCCCGCCCTCGAATCACGCGAACTGGCCACCTGGCCCGCCCGCTACAGCGCCCTCGCCGCCCGCGTGCGCGTCCCGGTACGCCTGACCCTCGCCGACCACGAACACTGGTGGCGCTTGGACGAGACCGACCGCACCGCCCTGACCGCCGCCTTCCCCACCGGCCTCGCCCACCTGGCCCGCGCCCGCCGCGCCGGCCACAACCTCTCCCTGGGCCACGCCGCCCGCCCCTACCACCTGCGGGCCCTCGCCTTCACCGACGACTGCCTCACCCACCCCGCCCCCGCGGCCCCCGCCGCGCCCGCGCCCGTCCTGGCCGCCGTCTGACCCCGCCGGCCAGGACCGCACCCACCGAGCCATCCGACGCGGGGTGGTGAAACGGGACCCCGCCGCCCCTGCCCCGGGCAGGCAGCGGCGGCGGGGCCCCGGCGGGCCCGCTCCCGCCCGCCGCCGGCAACCTGGACGGGTACGGGTGCGTACCCGTACTCTGTGGGGAACGGAAGGAGCCGAGATGGCCGACGCGAACATCCGCATCCCCGCCGAGGCCAGGGACCGCCTGGCCGAGGTCGCCGCAGGCGAGAACCTGTCCCTGCGGGCCTACCTCTCCCGCCTGGCACAGGACCTGTTCACCCCGGACGAGCGGGCCGAACGGGCCGAACACGCCCGCCAGGTCCTGGCCCAGTGGAACGGCTACGACCCGGACGCCACCCGTGCCGCCGGCCTGGACGCCGAACTCGAGCGCCGCCTGTCCGAGGCGGCCGGGCGGTGACCGGCCTGCACGTCGTGCTGGACGACACCGCCATGGTCGCGGCGGGCCGCGGCAACCTGCTCGTCTCCCGCCTCATCCACCGCGCGCACGCCGAACAGGGCTGGTACCTCTACGCCCCGGCCTGCGCCCTGGTGGAGGCGGACCGCGAACGCCCGGGAACGGCCGAACACCTGGCCTCCCTGCCGGCCCTCACCGTGCTGGACCTGGACCTCGCCGCCGCTCTCGCCGTGGCCACCGACAGCACGTGGGCCCAGGCTCACGTCCGCCACGCAGCCGCCCCCACACCCGAACGTCCCGACGGGGCGTTCGTCGCCACCGCGGATCCCACCCGCTGGAAGGGCGAACCGGTGCGGGTCCTGGACCTCGGCCCCTGACCGCCGTCCGGCGCGGCCAGGAGCAGGGCGGTGCCCCGGCCCCGCCCGCGGGAATCGCGCAGCGCCCGCGACGGTTGCAGCCCACGGCCCGCGCACGGACCCCGACCGGTCCCGGCGCGGGCCCTTCGACGAACCATCACCCGAGGGGCGGCACATGAAGATCGGCGACATCGAGATCCTGGCGATCACCGACGGCACCGGCACCGAACGGGGCGCCGACGTCCTCACCCGCCCCGGCGCCGACGACCCCTGGGCCTGCCACCGCCACCACCTCGCACCCGACGGCACCCTCGCCCTGCCGCTCGGCGGCTTCCTGGTCCGCACCGCCCGGCGCACCGTCCTCGTCGACGCCGGCGTCGGCCCCCACGACGACGGCCGCTACCGAGGCGGCGCGCTGCTCGACTCCCTCGCCGCCCACGGCACCACCCCCGACGAGGTCACCGACGTCGTCTTCACCCACCTGCACTTCGACCACATCGGCTGGGCCAGCGTCGAGGGCCGGCCCGTCTTCCCCAACGCCACCTACCGCGCCCACCGCGCCGACTGGCAGCACTTCGTCACCGGCCCCGCCGCCACCCCCCACACCGTCGCCAAACTCACCCCCGTCGAGAACCGGCTGGAACTCTTCGACACCGACTTCACCCTCGCCCCCGGCCTCGACGCCCTCCACCTGCCCGGCCACACCCCCGGCACCACCGTCTTCGTCGCCTCCGGCGGCGGCCGGCGCGCCCTGCTGCTCGGCGACGTCGTCCACTCCGTCGTCCAGTTCGCCGAACGCGACTGGCAGGTGGTCTGGGACATCGACCCCGCCGCCGCCAGTGCCGTGCGCAACCGCCTCACCGACGAAGCCGCCGACACCGACGACCTCCTCGTCGCCGCCCACCTGCCCGGCATGCGCTTCGGCCGCATCCTCGCCGCCGACGGCCACCGCCGCTTCGTCGCCGTCTGACCCCCACCCCGGCCGGTCTCGGCCGCCACCCGGCGTGCGGCCGCCGGCCGCCGGCCGTGCGGCGCGTCCGGTGGCCGTGCGCGTCGCCCGTGGCTTGCCGGGCCGCCGGCGGCGACCCCACACTGGGCTGGTCCGCCGTGGGGGAGGGGGCGTCATGGGGGTGGTCCCGGTACTCCTGCTGGGGACGGCGGCGGGGGTGGCCGCGGTGGGGCTGCGCTGCCGGGCGGCGCTGCGCGCGCTGTACCGGGCCGAACGGCGCGCGGCGGGGCGGGAGTTCGACCTCGATGCGAGCGAACTCGCCTGCCTGGCCGGGACGCTGGGACAGCTCACGCTCACGCGGATGCACGAGGCCGGCCGTCTGGTCGCCTCCCGCTCGGGCGACGTCACCGCGACCGGCGCCGCCGGCGGCCCCGGGGCCCTCGACGGTGCCGGGGCCGCCGGCGGCGCGGGCGGCTTCGAGGCCGCGGCCGTACGCGCGCTCGGCCCCACCCGGACCTGCGGCATCACGCGGCTGATCCGCGCGGTGGACCACGGCGCCGAGGCCAAGGCCCTGCGCGCGCGGCTCGCGGCCCGGGGCCTGGCCTACGACGAGGAACAGGCCGACCGGCTCGGGGAGTTCGGCCGCCGCACCGCGGCGCTCCTCGCCCTGGTGGTCTCGGCGGGCCTGGCCGCCCTGGTGTGGACGCTCGCACGGGGCGAGGACTGGCTCCTGCCGCTGCTGGCCTTCCCGCCGCTGCTCGCCGCGGTCCTGTGGATCGGCCGCGCGGCCCGCCCGCCCGCGGGCATCGCCACCGGGCCCGGCACGCGGGTGCTGGAGGCCGCCCGGGCGGGCGCACACCGCTCGCACGGGGCGGCGGCCGTGGCCGTGCGCGGCCTGGACGCCCTGCCCGCCGGCCACGACCTGCGGCTCTGCCAGGACGGGGCCCGGGCCAAGATGGCGGCCCTGTTCCAAGCTGCCGCCCAGCGGTACACGCCGGGCGGCAGCGGCAGCGGCAGCGGTGGCGGCGACGGGGGCGTGGGCGCCGGAGCGTGTGGCGGCGGTGGGCACGGCGGCGGTGGGCACGGCGGCGGCTGCGCAGGGGGCTGCGGGGGAGGCTGCGGCGGCGGGCTCTGAACCTCGTCGGCGTCGACCGGCCGTCCCTGCCTGCGGGGATGCACGCCACCGCGAACGCGTGCGCGGCGAGCACCGGGGCCGGTTCCCCGCGCTTGCCGTAGGAGCCGCCGGCCCCGAAGGCCGCCCTCGCGAGCGGCGCCGACGCGGTGCCGATCCGGCGCGCACGGGCGGGCGTTCCCGTCGGACGGCGGCCCGGCCCCGGCCGGCGGGCCGCCGGTGACCAACGCCGTCCCTGAACCGGCGCATGCCCGCCGCCGGGCGGGGAAGCCGACTGGGCGACCCGGGCCGGCGCCGCTCTCGGCCGGGTCCCGGGGTCCGAGGGTGCCCCGGAGCGCCGCCCGCACCCGCGAGGGGCCCGCCGGTGCGGGCGGCGCGCGGCACAATGGAGCGCACGGACACCGGACGCCGGCGTGACGGACGCCGCGTGACGGACGCCGTGTGACGGACGCCGCGTGACGGACGCGAGGCATGAGGGAGCAGTGATGGCACAGGTCGCCGTGGTCACCTTCGACGGGTTCAACGAGCTCGACAGCTTCATCGCCTCCGCGCTGATCAACCGCTGCCGCAAGGACGGCCTGGAAGCCTTCATCACCACCCCGACCCCGCAGGTCACCTCGATGAACGGCGTCCGGGTCACCGGGCAGCGCCCGATCGGCTTCGTCACCGAGGCCGACGTCGTGCTGATCGGCAGCGGCGTGCGCACCCGCGACGTCGTCGCCGACGCCGGCCTGCCGGCCCGGCTGCCGCTGGACCCGGCCCGCCAGCTCATCGGCTCCCAGTGCTCGGGCGCGCTCGTGCTCGCCCACCTCGGCCTGCTGGGCACCATGCCGGCCTGCACCGACTCGACCACCCGCCCCTTCGTCGAGGCCCGCGGCATCACCGTCCTGGACACGCCGTTCCACGCCGAGGGCAACATCGCCACCGCCGGCGGCTGCCTGGCCTCCCAGTACCTCGCCACCTGGGTCATCACCCGCACCCTCGGCGAGGACGCGGCCCGCGCCGTCCTCGACTACGTCGCCCCCGTCGGCGAGCACCGGGAGACCACCGCCCGCGCCCTGCACGCCGTCAAGGCCCTCGGAGCCACCCGGATCTGACGCCACGCGTACGGTCGAGGAAGGCGCCCACCTCCCGGGCGAAGGCCTCCGGGGCGTCCGCGTGCAGCCAGTGCCCGCAGCCGGGGACCTCCACCAGGAGGGTGTTCGGCCGCTCGGCGGCCATCCGCCGGGCGGTTGCGGCGGTGAGCAGGAAGCTGTCGGCGGCGCGCAGGAGCAGCGCGGGCCGGCGGGTCGCGTTCCACACGGCGGTGAAGTCCCCGCGCAGGCCCTCCTGCGAGGCCATCAGGTCGTCGGCGTCGAAGAGGAACCCCCAGCCGTCGTCGAACTCGACGGCGCTGTCCATGAAGCGGACGGCCGGGACCCCGCGTTCGGTCAGCGCCCGCGCCAGGTCCCGACGCGTGCGGGTGCGGCGCGGCCGGCCGGACACGTCCAGCACGGGACGGGTCTCGGGCTCGCGGTTGAGCGTCGTCATGTCGGCGACCACCAGCGCCGGCACCAGGTCGGGGCGCGGCAGGGCGAGGTGGAAGGCGACCGCGCCGCCCATCGAATGCCCCAGGACCGCGACGGGCGCCAGGGCGAGGGCGTCGAGGAACGCCGCCGCGTCCGCCGCGTAGCGGCCGGGGGTGAACTCGCCTCCGTGGTCGGACAGTCCGTGCCCGCGCTGGTCGAGGGCCACCACCCGGTAGCGCCCGGCGAGGGCTGCGGCCGGCGGCGCGAAGGACCTGCCCCGCCCGAAGTGCCCGTGCAGGGCGAGGACGACCGGGCGGCCGTCGCCGCCGAAGTCCAGGTAGGCGAAGCCGCGCCCGTCCGGTTCGACGAACGACTCGCCGCCGCGGCCCGCGCGCCCGCCGTGCTCCGCCCGCGCCGCGGTGCTCGGCCTCCCGCCCGCTGCGCGCCGGCCCGCCGGCCCGCCGGCGCGTCCGGCGCCGCGGCCCGCGCCCGCCGTCCGGCGGCGGACGGCTTCCCCCCGGGCGGCGGCCCGTCGTGCGGCGCGTCGAGCGGCTCGTCATGGGGCATGGGCGGATCCTCCAGTGGCCCCCGTGGGCCTGTCCAGGCCCGCACCCCGGGTACCGGGCCCGGGGACTTCTCGCGCACCGGTGTTCGCCTCACGCCGCCGCCCCCGGGGCAACGGCCGTCAGGCGCCGTCGAACTCGCCGGTGCGGACGGCGGTGACGAAGGGGCGCCAGGCAAAGGAGGAGAAGACGAGGGCCGGGCCGCCCGGGCCCGTGGAACCGCGCACGGGCGTGACGCCGTCGAAGCCGCCGGCGGGCGGGCAAGTGGCGTCAGGCGGTGCCGAGTTCGCCGCCGTGGATCGCGGTGACGAGGGACTGCCGGGCGGCCGGCGAGAAATCGAGGCGGGGGCCGCCGGGGTCCTTGCTGTCCCGTACGCGGCCGGGGTGCGCGTCGTCCACCTCGATGCGCCGGCCGCCGTCGGTGCTGTGGGTGCTCGTGCGCCGGGTGGCGGGACGGCCGCGGTTCATGGCGGTGTCCTCCTGGCCCGGGGGTGGAGCGGGAAGTCGGCCGGGCCGACTTCCCGCGCGGGGGCGGGGACGGAGGAGCTGCCGTCGCCCCCGGGACCGGAGTTCCTCGGTGTGCTCGGCGAAACGCTCGAACACGCCGTCGTCCCCGCTGCGCCGCAGGTGCGTCAGCGGGGAGTCGCGGCCGACGGTCGCGGCCGAGTACGCGGTGACGAGGGCGTGTTCGTCGAAACGGAAGACGGACAGGCCGATGCGGCGCGGGCGTCCTTCGGGGAACCGGAACGGGCCTCGATTCCCTCGGTGCCGGAGCGCTCGGCCAGGTGGTCCCGTGTGATGCGGATGCGGGTGGACACCGCGCGGGTCACGTCCCCGATCCGCTCCCGCCGGAGTGTCGTCTCGGAGCCGGAGCCGGAGCCGGAGCCGGAGCCGGGGCCGGGGCCGGGGCCGGATTCGGAGTCGGGGCCTCGGCGAGCAGTCGCGCCCGCACCGACCGGGGGCAGGCCGCACCCTCGACGGATAGCTCTCACTGAGAGCTAAAATGAGGGTATGACCGCGACAGAGCCACACCCGCTCGACGTCGCGCTGGCGGACGAGTTCTCCACCCTCCTCGTCGGCATCCAGCGCCTGGTCCGCCGCCACCTGCGGCACACGAGCGACGAACCCCGCCTGCGCGGCGCCCAGGCCGAACTGCTGCGCCTGGTGAGGGACACCCCCGGACTGCGCGTCTCGGAAGCCGCCGACGAGCTGTGTCTGGCCGGCAACTCCGTGTCCACTCTCGTCAACCAGCTCGTCGCACTGAACCTGCTGCGCCGCGGGAGCGACCCCGCCGACCGCCGCGCCGCCCTCCTGTACGCCACCCCCGAGGCCGTCGAGCGGATCGAGGCCTGGCGCCGGCGCCGCCGCGCCCTGATGGGCGACATCGTCACCGGACTCCCGCCGGCCGAACGCGAGGCCCTGGCCGCCGCGCTGCCCGCCCTGCGCCAGGTCGCCGACGGCCTGCGCACCGCACCCGCGCCGGGCACCGGGCAGAGCACCGAGCGGCCCGTCGGGCAGAGCACCCACCAGCCTGCCGACCGGTGCGCCGCACAGGGGGAGCGATGACTACCGAAGGCGCCGCGGGCGCCGGGGACGCGGTGGTGTGCCAGGGCCTCGAGTACACCTTCCGCCACGGCCGCGGCAAGGCCACCAAGGCCGTCGACGGCATCGACCTGACCGTGCGCACCGGCGAGGTGTTCGGCCTGCTCGGCCCCAACGGCGCCGGCAAGACCACGGCCATCCGCGCGATCACCACCCTGCTGCCCGTCGGCCCCGGCATGGTGCGCGTCTTCGGCCACGACGCCACCCGCCACCCCATGCAGGTGCGCCGCCTGCTCGGCTACGTCCCCCAGCAGCTGTCCGCCGACGCCGCCCTGACCGGCCGCGAGAACGTCGCCCTGTTCGCCCGCGTCTTCGACGTCCCGCGCCGCGAACGCGCCCGCCGCGTCGACCAGGCCCTGGCCGCCGTCGACCTCACGGACGCCGCCGAGCGGATGGCCGCCACCTACTCCGGCGGCATGGTGCGCCGCCTCGAACTCGCCCAGGCCCTGGTCAGCGCCCCGCGCCTGCTCGTCCTGGACGAGCCCACCATCGGCCTGGACCCGATCGCCCGCACCGGCGTGTGGGAGCGGGTGAACGCCGTACGCGCGGCCACCGGCATGACCGTCCTGGTCACCACCCACTGCATGGACGAGGCCGACCGCCACTGCGACCGCGTCGCCCTCATGGACCGCGGCCGCGTCCGCGCCCTCGGCACCCCCGCCGAACTCAAGGACCGGGTCCGCCACGCCGATCCGGACCGGCCCGCCCCCAGCCTCGACGACGTCTTCCGCCACTTCGCCGGCCGCCAACTGGCCGACGCCACCGAAGGAGACTTCTCCGATGTCCGCCGAACCCGCCGCACCGCGGGCCGCGTCGGGTGAACCCGGCCCGCCGCCGGCCGCGTCCGCCCGGCCCGCCGCCGCGGACGGCCCGGACCTGTCCCTGCTGCTGGTGCCCCCGCGCGCCCGCACCGGCTGGCGCCTGGTACCCGCCCGCATCGGCGCGATGTGCGCCGTCGAACTGCAGAAGCTGCGCCACGACCGCACCGAGCTGTACACCCGGGCCGTCCAGCCGGCGCTGTGGCTGCTGATCTTCGGCGAGACCTTCACCCGCCTCAAGGCCATCCCCACCGGCGGCATCCCGTACCTGGACTACCTGGCGCCCGGCATCATCGCCCAGTCCGCGATGTTCATCGCGATCTTCTACGGCATCATGATCATCTGGGAGCGGGACTCCGGCGTCCTCACCAAACTGCTGGTCACCCCGACCCCGCGCGCCGCCCTGGTCACCGGCAAGGCCTTCGCCGCCGGCGTCAAGGCCCTCCTGCAGGCCGTCGTGGTGGTGCTGATCGCCGCCGTCCTCGGCGTCGCCATGACCTGGAACCCGCTGCGGCTGCTGGGAGTCGTGGCCGTCGTCCTGCTCGGCTCGGCGTTCTTCTCCTGCCTGTCGATGGCCATCGCCGGCATCGTGCTCACCCGCGACCGCCTCATGGGCATCGGCCAGGCCATCACCATGCCGCTGTTCTTCGGCTCCAACGCCCTCTACCCCGTCGACCTGATGCCCGGCTGGCTCCAGGCCGTCAGCCGCGCCAACCCGCTCAGCTACCAGGTCGACGCGCTGCGCGGCCTGCTCATCGGCACCCCCTCCCACCTGCCCCTGGACTTCGCCGTCCTCGCCTTCGCCACCCTCCTCGGCATCGGCGCCGCCTCCGCCCTCCTGGGACGCCTGGCCCGCTAGGCCGTGTTCCGGAAGGTCGCCGTCCGCTTCGAGGCGGCCGCGCTCGCCGCCGCGATCGACCAGTGGCTGTGAGATCCGACGTGTCGGGCTCGCGTGCCATGCTGGCCGCGAGCCCGAAGCGGGGCGTCGCACGAGGGGAGAGACCGGTGGCCGCTGACTACTACCGCGCCGACAGCGAGAACGGCGACCACATCGACGACCCGTCCGAAGACGCCATCTTCATGCTGGTCGACGACCTCGACGACACCGACAACACGTTCCTCGTCATCCAGCCCGACGAGGACGACCCCCTCTGGTACGTCTCGGTCACCGTCCTCGACGAGGGCGGCTTCGAGATCGTCCGCCGCGACGCGAGCCGCCGCGAACACGACGTGATCACCGAGACCAGCATCGACACGATCGCTCACGACCTCATCCTCTGGCTGGCCGCCCGAAGCTTCCCGGGACGGCCGGACAGACGCACCCCCGACGCCTTCCAAAACACCTAGCGCACACGGGCCCCCGACGCCGAGCACCGCCCACCCCCCCCGCACCGCCGGACGGCCCGACCGGCCCGGCCGGCCCGGCGCCGCGCCCCGCGTCGCCGGGCGGGGTCCGTCGGGAGGGGCGCGCGCGGCACCGGCGACACCGTCCCGCTCCAGTGCCTGGACGACTCCACCCGC
>NZ_JBSFWR010000102.1:0-31180 GCF_053594915.1 Kitasatospora sp. NPDC002543
GACGCCCTCCGTGGTTCTTCCCGCGCCCCGGCTCCCAGGTGCGCAGCCGAAGGCTGTTGCCCACCACGAGCAGCGAGCTCAGCGACATGGCGACCGCCGCCAGCATCGGGTTCAGCAGTCCGACCGCCGCCAGCGGGATCAGCACCAGGTTGTAGCCGAAGGCCCAGAGCAGATTGGCCCGGATGGTCGCCAGGGTCTGCCGCGCCAGCCGCACCGCGTCCACCACCGCCTCGATGTCGCCGCGCACCAGGGTCAGCCCGGCCGCGCCGATCGCGGCGTCGCTGCCGGAGGCCAGCGCCACCCCGAGGTCCGCCGAGGCCAGTGCCACCGCGTCGTTGACTCCGTCGCCGACCACCGCCACCGTCCGTCCGGCGGAGCGCAGCTCGGCCACCACCTCGGCCTTGCGCTCGGGGGAGGCCGAGGCGTGCACCCGCTCGATGCCCAGTTCGGCCGCCACCGCCCGGGCCGCTCCGGGGCCGTCCCCGGTCAGCAGGACGGTCTCCAGGCCCAGCCCGCGCAGCCGGTGCAGTGCGCGCCAGCTGCCCGGGCGCACCGTGTCGCCGACCGCCAGCACGGCCGCCGGCCGGCCGTCCAGCTCGACCACCACACCCGTGCGGCCGGCCTTCCCGGCGCCCGCCGCCGCCTCGGCCAGGGCCGTCGGCAGAACGGCGTCGTCGGGCCGCACCACCCGTACGGCCCGGCCCTCGACCGTCCCCGACACCCCGAGCCCGGTGGCGGCCCGGAAGCCGTCCACGGCGGGCAGCGGCCCGTAGCGCTCGTGCGCCGCCTCGGCGACGGCCCGGCCGATCGGATGCTCGGAGCGGTGCTCCACCGCGCCGGCCAGCCGCAGGGCCTCCTCCTCCGCGAGGCCGTCCGCGGTGGTGACGGCCGCCAGCTCCATCCGGCCCGTGGTCAGCGTCCCGGTCTTGTCCATCACCACGGTGTCCACCCGGCGCAGGCTCTCCAGCACCTCCGGGCCGCGCACCAGCACGCCCAGCTCCGCGCCCCGCCCGGTCGCCGCCAGCAGCGCCGTCGGCGTGGCCAGTCCGAGAGCGCACGGGCAGGCCACCACCAGCACCGCGACCGCCGCCGTCACCGCCGCCTGCGGGGTCGCGCCCGCGCCCAGCCAGAAGCCCAGCACGCTCGCCGCGACCGCCAGGACGCAGGGCACGAACACCCCGGCCACCGCGTCCGCCAGCCGCTGCGCCCGGGCCTTGCCGGCCTGGGCCTCCGCCACCAGCGCGGTGATCCGGGCCAGTTGGGTGTCCGCGCCGACGGCCGTGGCCCGCACCACCAGGGCGCCGCCGACGTTCACCGTCGCTCCCGCCACCCGGTCCCCGGGACCGACCTCGACGGGCACGCTCTCCCCGGTCAGCAGGCTCAGGTCGAGCGCCGAACCCCCTTCGAGCACCACCCCGTCGGTGGCCACCCGCTCGCCCGGCCGCACCACGAACTCCTGCCCGGGCAGCAGCAGTTCGACCGGCACCAGGTGCTCCTCGCCGTCCGGCCCGCGCAGGCACACCTGCTTGGCGCCCAGCTCGGCCAGCGCCCGCAGCGCCGACCCGCTGCGCCGGCGCACCCGGCCCTCCAGCAGCCGCCCGGCCAGCACGAACAGCGGCACGCCGACCGCCGCCTCCAGGTACACGTGGGCGGTGCCGCCGCCGTCCGCGGTCAGCGAGAACGGCATCCGCATGTCCGGATCGCCGGCCCCGCCGAGGAACAGCGCGTACGCCGACCAGCCGAAGGAGGCCACCACCCCCAGGCTGACCAGGGTGTCCATGGTCGCCGCCGCGTGCCGCAGGCCCTGCCAGGCCCGGCGGTGGAAGCCGGCCGACCCCCAGGTCACCACCGGGACGGCCAGCCCGAAGCAGACCCACTGCCAGGCGGTGAACTGCGCGGAGGGCACCATCGACAGCACCAGCACCGGGACGGCCAGCAGGGCGGTGACCAGCAGCCGCCACCGCTCGTCCGGCTCCTCCGCCACCCCGACCGGCGTCCCCGCGGCCAGCGGCTCGGCGGTGTAGCCCGCCCGCTCGACCGCCGCGACCAGCTCCGCGACCGGCACCCCGGCCGGATGCAGCACCCGGGCCCGCCCGGTGGCCAGGTTCACCCCGGCCGTCACCCCGTCGATCCGGGCCAGCCGCTTCTCCACCCGCCCCACGCAGGCGGCGCAGGTCATCCCGCCGACCGCCAGATCGGTCGCGACCACGGGCTCGGCGACGGCGCTCATCGCATCCCGCCCATGTCGTGCCCGCCCATCCCGGGCGACGACCCGCCCCCGCCGCTCGGCCGCAGTCCGGGCGCCACCGGCCCCGCCTGCCGACCCACCGCGTAGGCCACCACGAACACCACCACCAGCAGCAGGACGAATCCCGCCAGCACACTCGACGGCCGGACACCCGGCGACTTCGCACTCACGTCGCAGCAGTCGGACGGGCGGAGCGGTTGGTTCCCGCACGACGGGAATTCGGTGGTGCGGAATCCGGCGGTGCGGGGCCTCCACCGGGAGGGCGCTCCGGCCGGTGTCCATTGTCGGTGGCGCGTCGTAGGTTGGCCCCACACGGTTCGCTCCGTACGCCGAACACCGGGCGTACGGAGCGAGGGACACCCGAGGGGGAATCAGCGATGAAGCGTACGAGGAAGCAGGGCTTCGTGGCGGCGGCGGTGGCCGGGGCGCTGGGGGCGGTGCTCGCCGTCGCCGGGACGGCGGCGGCGGGGCCGGCCGAGGGCGGGGCCCCGGCTGCCGCCCGGGAGCTCGGCCAGCCGGGGACGGGCGAGATCCTGCCGCACCCGGGGCCGGAGGGGCTGATCTGGATACCGGACTGGATCGGTGACGGCGGTGCTGTGACGGCCTCGGTGAACCCGTCGCTGCCGTTCACGTTCACCCTCGGCTGCCGTGGCGGCGGCTCGGTGGACGTGCACATCGGCGGCGAGGCGCCGGCCGACTTCACGGTCCAGTGCCCGGTGGACTCCACCGGCATCGGCTCGGTGGAGGTCCCCGCCCGCCCGGGCCGGGACCTGCTGTTCACCGCGCACACCTCGGACCCGTCCATCCACTGGGGCATGTACGCCGTCCAGGCGGACTAGCGCAGAGGTCGGTCCGCCGGAGCCGGGCCCGAGGGCGCCGGCTACGGCCGCACGCTGCGCGGCCCGGTGACGGCGGCTCCCAACGCGCCCACCCGGGCCCGCAGTTCGCGGTCGGCGGTGGCGACCACGCACGAGCGGGCGGGCTGACGGGCCCGCTCGGCCCGGACCAGCTCGACGACGCGGTCGTCGCCGCTGCCGCTCGCCTCCACCACCCGCACCCCGGGCACGCCGTCGACTCCCCGGGCCGCGCCCTCCACGACCAGCACCACCTCCAGCGGGCCGGGGTGCTCCGGCAGGCCCTGCCCGGCGACGGCCACCAGCGCGTCCCGCAGGCGCTCGGCGGCGCCCCGCCGGTCGCGCCACCAGCCGTCCGGCACCGATCCGACCACGTTCGCGCCGTCCACCACCAGCAGGGGCGGCGGCGCGGCCTCGTTCTCGTCCATGGCCGCCAGCCTGCCACGCCGAGGGCGGGGCGCCCGCGATGCCCGGGGGCGGCCGTGATCCGCGGGGCGGCCGCGGTCCCCGGGCGCCGCGTCAGGAAGCGGCCCGGCGGACGGGGTGGCCCGAGGCGTCGGCGGTGAGCCAGGAGCCGTCGCCGAGCGGACGGAGGTCGTAGGCGTCCGCCGCCCGGGCGTCGAACCCGCCCAGGACACGGCCGGAGCGGGCGTCGACGCGGTAGTGGCGGAACCACTCCTCCTCGTCCTCGGTCTCGCCGACCAGGGCGACGACGAGGACGTCCGGGGCCAGGAAGCCGCCGCACCACTCCAGGCAGGCCGTGTCCGGGTCGTGCCCGAAGGCGTCGACCGTCAGGGTGAACAGCACCTCGCCACCGGGGTGGGCGTGCACCGCGAGGTCGGTCTGCTGGTGGTCGACGGTCAGGAAGCGGTGCCCGTCGGGCGACAGGTCGACGAGGCAGCGGTCGACCCAGGGGTAGCGGACGAGGTCCAAGCGGCCGCCGGTCAGCGAGCCGCGGTGGACGACCGTGCCGTCCTGCCCCTCACCGACGCCGAGGAGGACCTCCCCGCTCGACGGGTGCACCAGGTGCACGCCGCCGTGCCCGGCCGTCTCCAGGTCGGTGCGGTCGAGGACGGCCCCGGTGGCGGCGTCCATGGCGACCCACTGGTCCGGCCGGCCGCGGCCGGCCAGCTCGTCGGGCCGGTAGACCCACAGCACCCGGCCGTCCGCGGACAGTTCGCAGGCCGGGTGGGTGCCGTACCGGTGGTCCGCGGCCGGTTCGAACCGCGAGCGCCAGGCCTCCGCGCCCTCGGCCGTCAGGCAGACGACGGCGTCGGGCGTCGCGCAGTAGGCGCGCCCCAGGTCGGCGGCGACGGTGTGGCCGAGGACCCGGTCCCCGGCGGCGGGCCGGAAGACCGCGGCGGGTGACAGGACGCCCACGGTCTCGGCGGCGGGGGCGTAGGCGTGGACGAGGCCGTCGACGAGCCGGGTGAAGGGCCGGACGGGGCGGTCGGAGGAGGCCATCCCCGGAGGCTACCGAACCCGGCCGGGGCCGGCGGGCCCGCCCCCGCGCCGCGCGCTCAGTCGGCGAGGGTGATCCGGATGCCCACGGTGCCGCGCTCGCCGCGGCGCAGCCGGCTGCCGAGCAGGGTGAGCACGCCGAGCAGGCCGTACTTCTGGCGCAGCAGGGTGCGGTAGGCGGCGGTGCGCTCGGGGCCGAGGAGCTCGGCGGTGGCGGGGTACTGCTCGCCGGTCGGGCGGCCCTTGACGTCGCAGGGGCCGACGAGGACGTCGGCGCGGTTGCGGATCCGCTTGACCTTCCAGGAGTCCGCGACGGTCCAGACCCCGAGCGCCTCCCCGTCGCGCACCACCCACACCGGGGTCGGCACGGCGGTGCCGTCCTTCTTGTACGTGGTGACGAGCAGGTAGCTCCCGGCGGAGAGCTGGACGATCCGGGCGAGCCGGTCCGCGGCGGAGGGGTCGGGCGTGGTCATGGCCGGAAGTCTAGGGGGTGCCCGCAGGCCCGACGGCTACCGTCGTCCGCCGGGAGGGCGGGCGGAGCGGAGCAGGGCGCGGGCGCGGCGGGTGAGGCGGCGCGGCCCGCCGACACCGGTGGCGCCCCCGAGGGCGGTCGCGCCGCCGCCGGTGTGCACCGGCGCGGGGGTCGCCCGGGCGAGCGCGGTGCGGCGGCGGGCGGCGGCGCGGGCGGTGGCCCAGGCGGCGAGGGCGGTGCCGAGGACGGCGGCGGTCCAGACGGCGGGGGCGAGGCCGGAGCCGCCGCTCACCGGCGGGCGGGACCAGGGCGGCAGCTGCTCGTCGGCCTCGGCCTCGGTCCGCGCGGTGGCGGACGGGTTCGCGGCGGGGGCCGGGGCGGCGTCCTCGACCAGCTTGCCGACCGGCTGGACCTTCCCGGCGGCCGCGAAGCCCCAGTCGAGCAGGCTGGCGGCCTCGTCGTACACCTTGCCCTGCGCCTCGGGGTGCATCACCGTCACCAGCAGGGTGCGGCCGTCGCGTTCGGCGGCGCCGGTGAAGGTGGCGCCCGCGTTGGTGGTGTAGCCGTTCTTGACGCCGATCAGGCCGGGGTACTTGCCGAGCAGCCGGTCGGTGTTGGCGATGTCGAAGCTGGTGCGCCGGCCGGTGAGCTTGTCCAGCCCGCCGGGGAACTGCGCGGTGCGGGTGCCGCAGTACGAGCGGAAGTCGGCGTTGCGCAGCCCGGCCCGGGCGAAGAGGGTGAGGTCGTAGGCGGAGGAGACCTGGCCGTCCATGTCGTAGCCGTCGGGGGAGACGACCTTGGTGTCGCGGGCCTGGAGGGCCCGGGCGCGCTCCTGCATCTCGGCGACGGTCCGCTGGATGCCGCCGTTCATGTGGGAGAGGACGTGGACGGCGTCGTTGCCGGAGCTGAGGAAGACGCCCCGCCAGAGGTCCTCGACCCGGTACGGCAGGTTCTCCTTGACGCCGACCAGGCTGCTGCCGGTGCCGAGACTGGCGAGCTCGGCCGTGGTGACCTTGTGCTCCAGCGCCCGGTCGAACTTGGGCAGCACGGTGTCGGCGAACAGCATCTTGAGGGTGCTGGCCGGCGGCAGCGGCAGGTGGGCGTCGCGGGCGGCGAGCACCTCGCCGGTGGCCGCGTCGGCGACCAGCCAGGAGCGGCCGGTCAGGTCGGACGGCAGCGCGGGCGCCCCGGCCAGCGGCGCGAACTGGACGGACGGCAGGCCGAGCCGCGCCCCGCCGACGGCGGGGACGGAGTCCTGGGCGAGGGCCGACGGGGCGGCGACGGTGACCAGGAGGGCGGCGCAGGCCGAGGCGCGGGCGGCGGTGCGGGCGGCGGTGCGGCCCGCGGTCGACGCCGCGGTGGAGGTCGCGGTCCCGGCGGCGGAAGACTTCGGCGGCACAGAGGTGGGGAACACACGGCGAACGTACCCGCGCCGCCGCCGGGCCGCCGGGCCTGCTGCTCCGTCCGGAGCCCTCCGGAGCCTTCCCGAGCTCTCCCGGACGGTGCCGTGCGGTACGGGAGGGACGGCCGACGACTTTGGTGGCGCCGGCCCGCACCGAAAGTCGGATGTCCGGCCGGCGGCGGGTTCCTAGGCTCGGTCGCATGAAGACCCTGCTCGGCTACCTCGGTTCCGTGTTGATCGTCGGCGGCGCCTCCGGCCTGCTGTCCACCTGGATCTCGGGCTTCCGGCTGTTCGGCTTCGTCCGGGTCCTGGTGCCGACGGGCCACGAGATCGCCGGCTACGCCGCCCTGGTGGTGCTCGGCGTCCTGCTCGCGCTCCCCGCCGCCCGGCGGGGTTAGAAGACATCTCATTTGGAGAGCCGGCGGAATCCGCTCAGCCAGGCCACGGTGCGCTCGACTATCCAGCGGTGGCGGCCGAGACGCTGGGAGGGCTCGATTCCTCGGCGGGCGATACGGGTCGGGATCTGCCTGCGGCGCAGGTGGGAGCGGATGAAGCGGTGGTCGTCGGCTTTGTCGGCGTGCAGGGGTGCACCGCGGCACCGAGAGGCGGTTGGCCCAGTCGAAGACGGTCATGGGACCGGTGACGTCGAGGGTTCCCATGTCGTCCGGCACGAGGAAGAGAACGTTCCGGTTGTTCGTGGAAGGTCATGCAAGCCTCTTGCAGTGCCGAACACCAAGCTCAGTGGACGACAACAGCCCCGCGAGGCAATGGCTTCCGCGGCGACCTGGGCCGATCAGGACGGATATCCCACCCCTGAGGTCACCCGGCCCCTCGAACCTTCCGAACAAGCCGTGAGCGACGGAAAGCTGGGATTTGCCCAGGTTGCCCGGGGTGGTATGGCTGCCCCCAGCTCCTTTTCAGCCCAGGACTCGGGCGGGGCTCCTCCGTCCGCGACGACCACGTAGCCGCCAGATACCCGTCAGGTCGGCCGGGACTTCACCGATTGACCGACCGCCCAGGGAACATCTCCACCAGCCACAGCAGGGAACTTCAGTTGAAACCGACCATCCCTCGCCCTGCCCGAGTCCTTACCGCCGGACTCATCGCCGCCGGGTCCGTGGTCTTTCCCGCCGCGCCCAGCGCCTTCGCGGCCGACACAAGCACTGTTCCCAGCTCGGCGACAGCCCCGGAGCCTCCTGAACGTTCCTCCGGCGGGAGCTCGACATTCGACGGAGCCCTGGCCGAGCCGGGCGCGACGACCACGTTCTACCGCGACACCCTCTGGCAGCTGACCCTCCCGGCCGGCTTCACCGTCCACACCACCCAGGAAGGCGGCATCCAGTTCGTCGACGCCCGAGGCACCGTCACCGCCCGGTACGCCCCCACATCCGTGACCGATACCTCGGGGACCCGCCACCCGATAACCTGGACCCTGAACGGCACCACGATCCACCAGCACGTCGACATCACGGCCGGCTCCGTCCAGGGCCACCCCGACCTCGCGCTCAGCCCCCAGTCCCGCGGCTTCTGGGACTGCGTGGGCGAAACCGGCAAGGCCGGCATGGTCGGAGGCGCCGTCACCGGTTGCGTCGCCGGAGCGGAAACCGGATGTGCTCCCGGTGCGGTCGTTGGCGGCTTCGCCGGTGGACTGGGCGGCGTGGCCACCGGGCTCTTCAAGTGCTGACCGGCTCCCGCGCAAGGAGTGCCGCCTGATGGATGCTGACCCGAGCGAGCACCGAGATCGAACCGCCACGATCCTCGCAGTAACCCTCGCCTCCACCACATCAGCGGCCGTATCCCGCAGCCTCTCCGGCGGTCTCGGCCTTCTCCTGACCATCGCCATCGGCGCGGCGGTGGGCCTGCTGACGCGCTGGGCACTGCACCAGGCTCGGCTTCGAGACCATCTCGACGGCGACGACCAGCACAGCTAGGAGCTGTCCGGCCCATCATGTGACTGTTGCATGGTCGGATCGTTGTCCTGCTGTATGGGGCGGGGTGAACGCGGCGATCTGTCGGACGCGGAGTGGGAGCGGTTGCGGCTGCTGCAGCAGCAGGTCCAGGCCACGGCTGACGCGGCCGGGGAGATCGACTGGGACGTCTCGGTGGACTCCACCATTGTGCGCGCTCACCGGCACGCCGCCGGCGCACGCACCGATCCGCCGCCGGCCCTCGCCAGTTCAAAAGGGGACGAGATGGTGGAACACCAGGACGAGGCTCCGTGGCAGAGCCTCGTCGGTCGACTGGTGGAGGTGGTGCAGGAGGCGAGGGGCTGGGGCGTAGTCACCCGTCCGCGGCGGCCCCCGCCGCGATGCCGTCGAGCAGGACGGCGAGTCCGGTGCGGAAGGCCTCCCGGTGGGTGTCCTGCGGGGCGCTGCCCCCGGTGCTCCGCAGGGCGACGAGCAGGGGGAAGCGCTGCGCGAAGTCCGGTGCCAGTTCGGCGAGTCGGGCGGAGCGGGTGGCCCACCAGTCCTCGTCGGTGACTCCGGTCGCGGCGGCCGCGCCGCGGGCGTCGGCGGTGGTGGCGGCCTGGCCGCGGATGAACTGCCAGAGCGCGGCGACCGCCCCGCGCAGTCGCGACGGTGCCAGGCCGGCCGGTCGCAGGGCGCGCAACAGGGCCTCCATCGCGGCGAGTTCGGCGGGGCCGAGGACGGGGCGGGCCTGCGAGACCTGGAGCACCCAGGGGTGGCGCAGGTAGCAGGCGTACAGGTCGTCGGCCCAGGCGGTGACGGCTTCCCGCCAGTCGTCGGCCGGGGCGGCGACCCCGGTGGCCTCGGTGACCCCAGCGCCCTCGGTGGCCCCGGCGGCCTCGGTGGCGAGTTCGGCGAGCGCCCGGTCGTGCATCAGGTCGAGCAGTTCGGCCTTGCCGGGCACGTAGGTGTACAGCGCCATCGCGGTGCGGCCGAGCCGTTCGCCCACGGCGCGCATCGACAGCGCGGCCATGCCCTCGGCGTCGGCCACCGCGATTCCGGCGGACACGATCGCCTCCACGCTCAGGCCCGGCTTGGGGCCGCTGCGCCCGGCGCGCGGCTCCTCGGGTGCGCCCCAGAGCAGGGCGAGTGAGCGGTGGGCGTCGCCCTGCCCGGCGTAGACGGTCATCCGACATCTCCTTATGGCGTAAAGTATCGCTCCGACGGCAACTCTTTATGCCGTAAGCTTACCAATCGGAGGGGTTTCGCGATGACAATGCCCGTCACCTTCGTCGAGGTCGTCGAGGTCCACCGGATCACGCCGCGCACCGCCCGGATCACCTTCGCCGCCGAGGAGCTGCCCGACACCGTCGGCACCACCCCCGACCAGCAGCTCAAACTGTGCTTCCCGCGCCCCGGGCAGCGCGAGCCGCGGCTGCCGGCCCGGCAGGACGACCCCATGGGCTGGTACCGGGCCTACCTGGCGCTCCCCGAGGCCGAGCGCCCGCTGATGCGCAGCTTCACCCTGCGCGGCCGGCGCCCCGGCACCCGGCTGGTGGAGATCGACTTCGTGCTGCACGGCGACACCGGTCCGGCGGCCGCCTGGGCGCTGCGGGCCGCGCCGGGGGACCGGCTCGGGATGGTCGGCCCGTCCGCGCTGTACGCCCCGAAGGTGCCGTTCGCCGAGGCCGCGGCGGCCGCCGACTGGGTGCTGCTGGCCGGGGACGAGACCGCGCTGCCGGCGCTGGCGACGCTGGTCGGGGCGCTGCCCGAGGGGGTGCGGGCGTACGCGTGGATCGAGGTCGCCGACCGGGCGGAGCGCCAGGGCCTGGAGAGTCGCGCCGTGTTGGAGGTGGAGTGGCTGTACCGCGACGGCGCGGCCCCGGGCGCCCTGCTGGCCGGGGCGTTCCGGGACCGCGCACTGCCCGGGGGCGAGCCGTTCGTCTGGCTGGCGGGGGAGGCGGGGGCGGTCCGGGCCGTGCGCCGGCTCCTGGTGGAGCGGCACGGGGTGCCGAAGGCGGGCATCGACTTCACCGGCTACTGGCGGCACCGGCTGACCCAGGACGACGCGCCCACCGCCGAGGACCTGGCGGACGCCCGGGAGCGGTCGGCCGGGTACTGACCCGGGGGGAACGGCCGGATCCGCCCAGGGCTGATCGGCTGAAAGATGCGGATTCGGCCCGATTTCCTCCCGGAATTTTACTGATTGATGGTCAACTTTACTTTCTGATGGGGATTTACCCCCTTGTCGTGATCCTCTCAGGTGCGTTGGAATGCGTCAGCTATCCATGTGACGAGAGGATTTATATGATCGGCTGGCGGAAAACCCAGCTGGCGGCGGCCGTCACGGTCACCGCCGCGTCCATGGTCCTGAGCCTCGGGACCATCGCGAGCGCGGCCCCGGCCCCCGAACCGCAGAACGCCCGGGCGGCGTCCTCGGACGGGGCGCCGGTGCCGGTGATCGTCATCCTGAAGGACCAGGTCGCCGACGCCCCGGCCGACCACGGCCACCTCGGCGCCCGGCAGCAGAAGACCGCCGACGCCCAGGCGCCGCTGCTGAACAAGGTCAGGGCCGGCGGCGGCACCGATATCAAGAGCTTCGTGGTCGGCAACGCCTTCTCGGCCACGGTCAGCCCCGCGCTGCGCGACCGGCTCCAGGCCGACCCGGCCGTCGCCAGTGTGGTCGCGGACGCCCAGGTGAAGGTCGCCCCGGTGGCCGCCGCCAAGGCGAAGGCCGCCCAGGACGCCGCCGGTGCCAAGGCACCCAAGGCCGACGCCGCTCCGCAGGCCGTTTCGGGCAGCAACGGCCAGGCGGCGGAGGAGAACGCGACCAACACGGTCTGCCCCTCCGATCCGGGCAAGCCGCTGCTGGAGCCCGAGGGCCTGTACTCGACCCGGGCCGTGACCGGCAACGGCAAGCCCGGCGTGGAGGACCTGGCCACCGGCAAGGGCGTCAAGGTCGCCTACATCGCGGACGGTCTCGACCCGAACAATCCGGACTTCATCCGGGCCGACGGCTCCCACGCCGTGGTCGACTACCAGGACTTCGCGGGCGACGGCTGGGACGCGCCGACCGGCGCGGCGGAGGCCTTCGGCGACGCCTCGGCGGTCATCGCCCAGGGCCGCCAGGTCTACGACGTCTCCAAGTTCGTCAACTCCTCGCACCCGCTCCCGGCCGGCTGCAACATCCGCATCCGCGGCCTCGCCCCGGACGCCGACCTGGTCGCGCTGAAGGCCGGCGGCGAGATGATGTCCAACTCCTCGATCCTGCAGTCGATCGACTACGCGGTGCGGGTCGCCCACGTCGACGTGCTGAACGAGTCCTTCGGCGGCAACGTCACCCCGGACAGCGGCGCGCACGACACCATCTCGCTCTTCAACGAGCAGGCCGTCAAGGCCGGTGTCACCGTCGCGGTCTCCACCGGCGACGCCGGGATCAGCGGCACCATCGGCACCCCGGCCACGGACCCGTCCGTGATCGCGGTCGGCGCCTCGACCGACAACCAGAACTACCAGCAGACCGGTTACGCGGCCTCCCAGTTCTCCAACAAGACCTGGAGTGACAACCGGATCTCCGCGCTCTCCTCGGGCGGCTTCACCCAGGCCGGCCGGACCGTCGACCTGGTCGCGCCGGGCGAGTCGGACTGGGCGCTGTGCACCCCCGACACCGCCAAGTACACCGACTGCACCGGCTACAACGGCCGGCCCTCGCCGATCCAGCCGTTCGGCGGCACCAGCCAGGCGGCCCCGTTCGTCACCGGCGCCGCGGCCCTGGTCATCCAGGCCTACCGCGACACCCACGGCGGCGACTCGCCGTCCCCGGCACTGGTGAAGAAGTTCCTCACCGGCACCGCCGGCGACCTCGGCCTGCCGGCCGAGGAGCAGGGCGCCGGCCTGCTGAACGTCCGCGCCGCCGTCGAGGCCGCCCGCGGCTACGACGACGGTGACGGCACCGACGGCGCGAGGACCGTCGTGGTCGACACCGGCCAGGTCGACATCGCCGGGGCTCCCGGCTCGACCCGCACCACGGACGTGTCCGTCACCAACACCAGTGACACCACCCAGACGGTGAGCGCCTCGACCCGCAAGTTCGCCCCGCAGTCGGGCGACCAGCAGACCGTCCAGCTCGACCCGACCTCCAAGGACACCTTCAAGTACGCGACCAACGGCGCGGACTGGGTGCAGAAGCAGGTCAAGTTCACCGTCCCGGCCGGCGCCGACCGGCTGGCGGCCTCGATCGCCTGGCAGGGCGCCTCCAGCCCGGTCGCCAACGGGCCGGTGGTCCGGATGACGCTGCTCGACCCCTCGGGCCGCTTCGAGACCAACACCCGTCCGCAGGGCGGCGCCACTCCGGCGAACTTCGGCCTGGTGGACGTCCCGCACCCGGTGGCCGGCGAGTGGACCGCGATCCTCTACACCCCGGCGGGCAAGGCCGGTTACAGCGGCGCCGTCCAGCTGGGCACCGCCACCGAGCGCGCGGTGCCGGCCGGCGCCGTGAGCCCGAGCACCACCGACCTCGCGCCGGGCCAGACCAAGACCCTCAAGGTCCAGCTCACCACCCCGGCCACCAGCGGCGACTCCAGCGAGGCCGTCCTGGTGTCGGGCTCCGACGGCCGCACCACCAGCGTCCCGGTGGTGCTGCGCAGCCTCGTCCCGGTCAGCCAGGGCAAGGGCGCCTTCACCGGCACCATCACCGGCGGCAACGCCCGCAACGTCTCGCCGACGCAGAGCTTCTCGTACGCCTTCGACGTCCCCAAGGGCCAGCGGGACCTGCGGGTCGGCGTGACCGTCGCCAAGGACCCGAAGCTGCTCATGCAGGGCGCGCTGATCAGCCCGAACGGCACCCCGGTCGACATCGAGGGCAACGGGCAGTTCGACGCCCAGGGCAACCTGTCCGGCACCGGCAACGGCGTCTCGGCCACCGCCGTCAACCCGGCCGCGGGCCGCTGGCGGTTCGTCCTGAACGTGCTCGGCCCGGTCAGCGGCCAGGAGCTCGCCCAGGACTTCGCCGGCACCGTCGCGTTCAACCAGAACCAGGCCACCGCGGCCGGCCTGCCGAACGACGCGCACACCAAGCTGGCGGCCGGCAAGCCGGTCACCGTCCAGGTGAACTACACCAACAACACGGTGGCGACCCAGCGGATCGCCGCCGACGGCCGGCTGGACCGCCGGGCGGACCTCCCGCTGGTGCCGCAGGGCGCCTCGGCGACCGTCAGCCTGCCGCTGAGCCTCAGCTCCGCGGTGCCGTCCTTCCTGGTGCCGCCGGGCACCGACCGGCTCAAGGCCGTGGCGGCGTCCTCGACGCCGGCGCAGATCGAGCTGAGCGCCACCACCGGCTCGCCGGACCTCTTCGGCGACCTGAAGAAGGCCCAGGACGGCTCGACCGTCTCGGTCGTGACCGACAACGGCACCGCCGAGCAGCCGGTCGTCCCCGGTACCTGGGGCACCTTCGTCCAGCAGATCGGCCCGTTCGGCACCGGCGGCGCGCCGACCGGCACCTCCACCATCACGGCCACCGCGCACACCCAGGCCTTCGACCCGGCACTGACCTCCAGCACCGGTGACCCGTACGCCGCCTCGGTGGACGCCTCGGCCGCGGCCGCCACCCCGGTGACCGTCGCCCCCGGCGCCACCGGCTCGCTCCAGGTGACGCTGACCCCGACCGGCCCGAAGGGCAGCACCGTCAAGGGCGTGCTGTACCTGGTGTCCGGCCCGACCGGCGTGGCCACCGCCAACAACGCCCTGAACACCACCGGTTCGGTGCTCGCGGCGATCCCCTACAGCTACACGGTGAACTGACCCACGAGCGGTTCGCTCCAGGCACAGGACGCGCCCGAGGCCGTCCCGGATTCCCGGGGCGGCCTCGGCTGCGTCCACCGGCCGGGCCGGGAGGGGTTCCGGGGCCGGCCGGCTGGGCAGGGTCGGGAGTGAACGAATGTCTTCACCGGATGGGGAGTTGCGAGTTGAACGACGCGATCAAGCACGGCGAGGTCGAGGTGAACGGCGTCCGGCTGCACTACGCGGAGCAGGGCGAGGGGCCGCTGGTCCTGCTGCTGCACGGCTTCCCGGAGAGCTGGTACTCCTGGCGGCACCAGTTCGCGCCGCTCGCCGAGGCCGGGTACCGGGTCGTCGCGCCGGACCAGCGCGGGTTCGCCCGCAGCGAGCGGCCCGAACGGGTGGACCAGTACACCCTGCTGCACCTGGTCGGCGACGTGACGGCGCTGATCGGCGCGCTCGGCGAGGAGCGCGCGGTCGTGATCGGACACGACTGGGGCGCGCCGGTGGCCTGGGCCACCGCGGCGCTGCGGCCGGACCTGGTGCGCGGGGTCGCCGGGCTGAGCGTGCCGCCGCTGCCGGTGGGCGGGCCGCCGCCGCTGGAGGCCGCCCGGGCGGCCTTCGGCGAGGGCTTCTACCAGGTCTACTTCCAGGAGCCCGGCCGGGCCGACGCCGAGCTGGCCGCGGACGTCCGGGCCAGCCTGCGCCGCATCCTGTGCGGGAAGTCGCCGGACGGCACGCCGCGGGTGTGGGTCGTTCCCGAGGGCAAGGGGCTGCTGGACGGCATCCCGGAGCCGGAGCGCCTGCCGGACTGGCTCACCGAAGCGGACCTCGACGCCTTCGAGGCCGACTACGCGCCGCACGGCGGGAAGGCCTTCACCGGCGGGCTCAACTGGTACCGCAACCTCGACCGCAACGCCGAACTGCTGGCCGCCTTCACCGGGGTGACGGTCGACGTGCCCGCGCTGTTCGTGGTGGGGGAGCAGGACCTCGTCAACGCGATGGTCCCGCGCCCGGTGCTCGACCACCTGCTGAGCCGGGTGCCCCGGCTGCACGGCCACGTCCGGCTGCCGGACACCGGGCACTGGACGCAGCAGGAGCGTCCGGCCGAGGTGAACGCGGCGCTGCTGGACTTCCTGGCGCACCTGGACAAGTAGCCGCCGTACCCCTCCGGTCCGCCCCCGCCGCCGAGCCGCGCGCCGGGGGCGGGCCCGCCGAAGCCCTAGACGGGCAGCAGGCGGGCGATCAGTTCGCCCAGGCGGCGGGCGTTGCGGCAGGAGTGCATCTCCACCACGCCCGCGTAGGCGAGGGCGGCCGAGTCTCCGGTCGGCCAGAGCGAGGGCTGTTCGGGGTTGAGCCAGAACACCCGCCGGGCCCGGCCGGCGATCCGGCGCAGCGCCTCCAGGTTGGGGTCGCGCCGGTTGTTCCTGGCGTCGCCGAGGACCAGCACGCAGGTGCGCGGGCCGACGGCGTCCAGGTGCCGCTCGGCGAACTCGCCGAGCGCGGAGCCGTAGTCGCTGTTGCCGTGGTAGCCCGTCACCTTGGCCTCGGCGAGGATCCGGGCGGCCAGCCGGGCCGGGTCGTCGCCGGCCCGGAGCAGGCCGGTCACCTCGGCGGTGCGGTTGACGAAGGCGAACACCCGGACCTTGCTGAACTGCTCGCCCATCGCCTGCACCAGCAGCATGGTGAAGTCGGCGAAGCCGGCGACCGAGCCGGAGACGTCGCACAGCAGCACCAGCTCCGGGCGGGCCGGGCGGCGCAGCCGGTACGCGGGGCGCAGCGGTACGCCGCCGGTGCCCAGGGAGCGGCGCAGGGTACGGCGCAGGTCGATCTCGCCCCGGGCGGCGCGGCGGCGTCGGGCGGCCAGCCGGGTGGCCAGTTTGCGGGCCAACGGGTGGACGGTTCGGCGCAGTTCGGCGAGCTGGTCGCGGCCGGCGTACAGGAAGTCGACCTGATCGGCGGTCGGGGCGACGGCGCGTTCGGCGATCCGCTCGGGGCCGCGCAGCTCGGCGACCCGGCGGCGGGCCTCGCCGGCCGCCATGGCGCGGAAGCCCTGGATGCGGCGGCGGATCTCGTCGGCGAGCACCCGGTCGGAGAGGTCGGGGGCGTCCTGCCGCTCGCGCAGGGCGGCCAGGACGCGGGCCAGCAGCGTCTCGGGGGAGAGCCGGCCGAGGGCCTGTTGGGCGGACCAGCCGTCGGATCCGGGCGTGGCGGCGGCGCCGTACCGGCCGAAGGCCTCCACCACCTCGCCGGCCAGCCGGGCCTGGGCGGCGCGGTCGTCGTCGGCGAGGGCGTCGGCGAGGCGCTCGCGCAGCTGCTCGCGCAGCGGGTCGGGGCGGCCGAAGCGCGGCGGTTCGGGGTCGTCGGGGACGGGCGGCGGGTCGGCCCGGACGGCCTCCGGGGTGCCGACCCCGAGCGGGAAGAACAGGTCGAAGGCGGCGTCGAAGACGGTCCGCTGACCCTCCGAGCGCAGCAGGGCGGCGGCCAGGCCGGCCCGCATCCGCTCGCGGTCGGCGAAGCCGAGGACGTCCAGGACGGCGGCGGCGTCCACCGTCTCGGCCGGGCCGATCCGCAGGCCGTGCCCGCGCAGGGCGCGGACCAGGCCGGTGAGGCGGGCGGCGGTGTCGGCGCCGGCGGGCGTGGTCACGCGAGGGAGAGCTTCCGGGCGGCCTCGCGGACGTCGTCCTGGTGCTTGAGGATCACCCCGAGGGTGTCCCGCACGACCCTCTCGTCCAGGGTGCCGGCGCCCAGGGCGAGCAGGGTGCGGGCCCAGTCGATGGTCTCGGCGACGGACGGGGCCTTGCGCAGCTCCATCGCGCGCAGCGCGTTGACCACCCGGACCAGCGACTCGGCCAGCGTGTCGTCCAGCCCGGGCACCTTGAGCCGGACGATCCGGCGCTCCAGCTCGGCCTCGGGGTAGTCGAGGTGGAGGAAGAGGCAGCGGCGGCGCAGCGCCTCGGAGAGCTCGCGGGTGGCGTTCGAGGTGAGCAGGACGAAGGGGCGCCGACTCGCGGTGATGGTGCCCAGCTCGGGGACGGTGACCTGGAAGTCGCTGAGCACCTCCAGCAGCAGGGCCTCCACCTCGACGTCGGCCTTGTCCATCTCGTCGATCAGCAGCACGGTCGGTTCCTCGCCGCGGATCGCGGTGAGCAGCGGCCGGGTGAGCAGGAACTCCTCGCCGAAGATGTCGGTGCGGGCCTCCTCCCAGCCCTCCTCGCGGCCGGCGGTGATCCGCAGCAGCTGCTTGGCGTGGTTCCACTCGTAGAGCGCGCGGGACTCGTCGATGCCCTCGTAGCACTGGAGCCGGACCAGCCGGGCGCCGCCGATCGCGGCCACGGCCTTGGCGAGTTCGGTCTTGCCGACCCCGGCCGGGCCCTCGACCAGCAGCGGCTTGCCGAGCCGGTCGGCGAGGAAGACGGTGGTGGCCACGGCGGTGGAGGCCAGGTAGCCGGTGGCGGCCAGCTGTTCGGCGGCGTCCGCCACCGAGGTGAAGAAGCCCGTGCCGTTGTCGCTCATCAACCCGCCCCGTTCCGGTTCGCCGTCTCCGTGCGGCGCCACCCTACCGGCCGGTCACTTCGCTGTCTCGGGAGTGCGGCGTGCCGCGTCGGGGCGGGCAGGCGGGCCTGGTGCGGCGGGTGCCGGCCTGGGGCGCGGGTGCGGGTGCGGGTGCGGGTGCGGTGTGGCACGGCGGCGTGCGGTCCCGGTGAGGGTGCCGCACGCCGCCGTCCGTCTGTCGTCCGTCGTCACGCCGGGCCGCGCGGGCCCGGGTGTCAGTTGACGAAGAGGACCGGGCTGCCGGCGACGGAGCTGTCGACGACCGGGCCGTAGGTGGCGCTGAAGTAGCCGGTCGAGAAGCACAGGCCCGGGCCGGAGACCAGGGTGAACGGCTGGCCGGAGAAGCCGATGGTGTTGCCGGTGTTCGAGGTGGTGCCGTTGATCCCGGTGCTGTTCTGGTAGTTGCAGCTGATGCTGCCCAGGATGGTGTTGAGCACCACGGTGGTGCCCATCGGGCCGGCGGCGCCGGGGGTGAGGGCGACCGGGTTGCCGGGGGCGTCGCTGACCGTGTTGGTCCACGGCAGGTTGGTGACGGTGATGCTCTTGACGCCCGTGACGCCCACGACGTTGGAGGTGCAGGACCCGAAGGTCTGGGTGTCGAGCCGCTCGACGGCGCTGCCCGGGGCGGCCGGGTTGGCGGTGACGGTCGCCGAGAAGGAGGAGGCGGCGCACTTGACGCCACTCGTCCCGGTGGCGCTGCTGTAGAAGGTCGCGTAGCTGCCGGAGACCAGGTTGGCGGTCAGCACGTCGCCGACGGCGACGGCCGGGCCGCTGGAACTGCCGGTGGTCAGGACTGCCGAGCCGGCGGCCTGTGCGGGGGCCACGGCCGCGCCGGTGAGGGCGAGCGAGGCGAGGGCGGCGGTGGCGAGGGTGCGGCTGATGCGCATGAGGGTGCCTCTCTCCGTCCGGTGGACGGGTGGGGGAAACCCCGCGTGCGGGTGTGGTGGTGTGCACGGCGGGGGAGGTGCATGGCGTGCCTGGGGCTCGTACCGGAGGGGCTCGTACCGGTGGCCTCGGCTCGACGGTTCTTCGGCTCGACGGCTTCGGCGCGGTGGCTTCGGCTCGACGGCTTCGGCTCAGGCCGAGGGGCGGGCGGGCCCGGCGCCACGGGCCCGCCCGTACGGTACGGCGGTGCGGTCGTACGCAAGGAGGGGCGTACGGTGGTGCGGCCTTGCGGTGGAACTGCGGTGCGGTGGTGCGGCCTTGCGTACGGACAGCGGCGTGGAACACCGCGGTGCCGCGCGTTCGGTCGGGGACGTGCGGCGCCGTGGCGGCACGTCGACGGCTGCCACCGTCGCGGTCCCGCCTCCGCCGTGCTCCCGTGACCTGGGCGTTTCGCCCGGGCCCGGCGGAGCCCCCGGAGGTCCCGGCCGGTGAGGGCCTGCTCGCCCACCGGTTGGAAACCTGTCAGTGTTGTAAACCCGGTGTTACGTCAATGTCAATACAGGACACAGGAGTTGGTGATGGACCAAAACTACCTCCGCGGAGCCGACGTGGTCCTGCTGCCGGGTGCCCGGACCGGCCGTGATCCGGCCCGCTCGATCAAGCCGGGCCCGCGCCGGCTGCCCGCCGGCGTGGTCGCCGCGACCCAGCGCGAGCGGCTGCTGGACGGCCTGGTGCAGACCGTCGCCGAACGCGGCTACCAGCACGCGACGATCAGCGACATCTGCCGCGCGGCGGGCGTGACCAGGCCGGTCTTCTACGAGCTGTTCAGCGGGAAGGAGGACGCCTTCCTGGCCGCGCACCGGTACGGCACGGGTGTGGTGATCCGGCGGATGGCGGAGGCCTTCGCGGCCGAAACCGACTGGTGCCGGGGCATCCGCAAGGGGCTCGGCGTGATGCTCCAACTGCTCTCCGGTACACCGGCGTTCGCGAAGATGGCGGTGATCGAGATCGAGGCGGTCGGCCCGGCCGGCCGCTGGGAGCGGGCCCAACTGCTCACCAGGTTCCGGACGTTCTTCACCGATGTGCCCCAACTTCCGGGCGGCGTCGAGTCGAAGGAGATGGTGGACGCGGTGGTGGGTGGCGTCTACAGCGCGATCTATCGGCGGATCGACTCCGGCCGGACGGAACAACTGCTCGACCTGTTGCCGGTGTTGAGCATGTTCTGCCTGTCGCCGTTCCTCGGACCGGCGGAAGCGGCCGAACGGCTGGGTGTACGGGACTGGCCGAAGCGGGTCGCGGATTGGTGAAGATCCTTCGTTCACGTGTATTGACCCGGCCAATACCGGGCAGTAGCTTCCCAGTTACTTACCGCGCGCCGACCGGATCCGCCCCGCTGCCGAGGGGCGGACGGCCCGGTCGCGCCGGGGAACGCTGTCCGCGCCAGGACAACGTGCCAGTGCCTGCACACCCATTCCATCCACAGGGAGCACACATGGCCATGTCCGAGGACGCCGCCACCGCGGCCGACACCCCGCAGACGCCGAGCGCGCCGAGAAGAGGCCGGGTTCGGATCAAGCGCACCGCCCTGATGGCCGTACCGGCCGTCGCGGCCGGCGGTGTCCTGATGGCGCTCACCGCCCAGGGCGTGCTCGCCGCCCAGTTCTCCATCTCCGGCATGCCGTTCACCATCACCGCCGACAAGCTGGAGGGCCAGGGCTTCGCGCAGTTCGGAGCGCTGGACTCGATGATCCCCGACAGCCCCAACGCGGGCTCCACCGGCGGCCAGGTGCTGGTCGCGGTGTCGGCGATCAAGAAGGCCGAGATCACCAACCTGTGCCAGAGCGTCGACCTCGGCGGTGTCAACCTGGTGATCCACGCGGGCGATGCCGGCACCCCCGTCTCCGCCACCGACCTCACCACCGACTCCGACCTGCTGTCCGGCGACGCGGAGTTCAACAACATCGAGATCGGCGGCGACGCCAGCACCTTCACCAAGGCCGGCCCGGTCGGCAAGGGCGGAGCCGGCGTGTTCGGCCAGCAGGCCGACACCGTCAAGCTGACCCACCTGAACCAGCACAACTACGCGAGCACCGCCGTCGGGTTCAAACTGCCGAACCTGCGGCTGAGCTTCAGCTCCACGGGCTGCTGAGCATGGCGGAGTCCGTACCGGAGCAGGCCGGAACCGGCGAGGGCGCCGCGGCACGGGCCGAGGGGGTGGCCGCCCAGGGGACGGCGGCCGCGCCCGCCCAGGCCGCGACGGACCCCGTCGCCGAGCCCGCCGCACGCCCGGCCAAGCGCGACTGGCGGGGCGGGCGACCGTTCTGGGGCGGGCTGCTGGTGACGCTCGGCGGGGCCGAGATCCTGTTCACCCTGAAGGCCCCGCTGCCCGTCGTCCTGCACATCGGGATGCAGGGGCTGGCCGGGTACCTGGTCCCGGCGGTGATGCTGCTGTGCGGCCTGCTGATCCTGTTCAACCCGGCTCAGCGGCTGTTCTACTCCATCATCGCCGTGCTGGCCTCGCTGGCCACCTGGCTCACCTCGAACCTGGGCGGCTTCGTGATCGGGATGATGCTCGGGGTGATCGGGTCCTGCCTCACCTTCGGGTGGCTGCCCGACCAGCCGCTGCGCCAGGGCCGGCAGCGGCGGCTGGAGCGCCGGGAGGCGCGCCGGGCAGGAGTCTGACGACGGCGGTGCCCCGGGTCCTGGTGGTAGGAGAGCACCGGGGCGCGGGGCGCCTCTGCCGCGGTCCCGTCCTTTTCCGGCACCCCGTTCCGCGCGGACGGTCCCGTCCCTTTCCGCGCGGATCCGCGCGCGGTGGCCGGAAACCCTCCCGGTCCGCGCGTACCACCGCAAGGGGTCGTTGGTCCCGGGTCCGTCCGGGGCGATCGGCCCTTCTCGTGTCCGGCCGCCCGGCAGTTCACTGGGCGGGACATGGACAACAGCAGCAGCATGAGCACTGGCACCGCCACCGCCACCTCCTCCGCCGAGTACGACCGCCTGATCGCCCGCCATCACGCGATGCGCCTGCGACGCCAACTCCTCGCCCCCTCCACCTCGGCCGGCGGCGACCTCGGGTGCAGCGCGTACGGCGAGGACGGCGGCTACGACGGCGCCGCCGACCAGCACCTGATCAGGCGCGACCTCGACCTGATCTCCCCGCTCGCGGACCTGATCGACCACCTCTACCTGGTGATGTTCAGCCACCGCCCGTACCTGCGATCGCTCTTCCCCGCCTCGATGGAGTTCCAGCAGGTCCACCTGGAACGGATCTTCCACCACCTGATCGACCACCTCGACCGGCCGGCCGAACTGGAGCGGACGCTCCGCCAGCTCGGCCGTGACCACCGGAAGCTGGGCGTCCGGCCGGTGCACTACGAGGCCTTCGAGGAGTCCCTGTGCGCGGCCGTCCGGCACCGGGCCGGCGAGCGCTGGACCGAGGAGCTGGAGGGCGCCTGGGTGCGGATGCTGCGCTTCGCCGTCGGCGCGATGGTGGCCGGCGCCGACTCCGCGCTCACCGAACCCCCGTACTGGCACGCCGTGGTGACCGGCCACGAGCGGCGCCGCCCCGACCTCGCCGTGCTGCGGGTGCGCACCGGCGAGCCGTACCCGTACCGCGCCGGGCAGTACGGCACCGTCGAGCATCCGGCGCTGCCGCACACCTGGCGGCAGTACTCGATGGGCTGCGCCCCGCGGTCCGACAACGAGCTGGAGTTCCACGTCCGCCGCACCGGCCCCGGCGGGGTCAGCTCCGCGCTGGTCGAACACACCTCCGTCGGCGATCGGCTGCGCCTCGGCCCGCCGCGCGGCAGCCTGCTGCCCGACGGCGACGCCCGGGACCTCCTGCTGGTCGCCGGGGGCACCGGGCTCGCCCCGATGAAGGCGATCGTCGAGGAGCAGTCCGCCCACCGGCCGACCGGCCGCCGGGTCCACCTGTTCGTGGGCGCCCGGGACCGCGGCGACCTCTACGACTGGCAGGCACTGGCCGACCTCGGCCTGCACAAGCCGTGGCTGAGCGTCACCCCGGTCACCGTCGGCGAACTCGCCGACGCCGTCGCGACGGCCGGGGACTGGCGCGAGCACCTGGCCTGCGTCACCGGGCCGGTCGGCATGGTCGGCTCGGTCCGCACCCGGCTGGCGGAGGCCGGGATGCCGCCGACGCAGGTGCGGTTCGACCAGGCGCTCTTCGGGTGACACCCGTGCTGCCGGCGGTGCCCGTGCTGCCGGTGACGCGGTCGGTTCCGGTGCCGCCCGAGCGGGCGGCACCGGTACCCGGTCAGCGGAAGCAGTAGGAGTCGGAGGAGGCGTCGCCGCCCGCCAGGTGGGTCTGGTGGACGCGCAGGCCCCGGAAGTCCGCGCCGTGCGGGAAGAAGCGCTCGTCGACGCTCAGCCCGCCCGCCACCGGGTCGGCGTCCAGCTTGACCATCCAGGGCTCGATGCCGTCCGGGTAGAACTGGTCGTCCCAGGCGCCGTAGAGCGAGTTGGTGAGGTAGACCCGCCGGCCGTCCCGGCTGAGCTCCACCATCTGCGGCGCCCCGCTCAACGGGCGGTCGGGCTCGGCCGGGTGCGGGGTGCGGGCGGCGATCCCGCCGAGCCGCACGGAGCCGGTCGGCCGGGGGTGGAACGGGTCCGAGACGTCGTACTGGAACAGCTCGCCGGTGCCCCACGCGGACACGTACAGCCAGCGGTCGTCCACCGACAGGTTGATGTCGGTGACCAGGGGCGGCACCGCGCCGAACGGCTGCAGCGCGGGCGGCAGTTGCTCGGCCTTCGCCGGCTCGGCGGGGATCTCGATCACCTTGCGCGCGGTGAACGCCGCCCCGTCCCGGTACCAGAGCCAGACCGAGGAGGACAGGTCCTCGACGTTGGTGACGACCCCGGCGAAGCCCCACTCCGCCTGCGGGTCGTGCGCCGGGCGCAGCTCCAGCACCATCTGGTACTGGTCGCCGAGGTCCACCCGCTGGAGGTGGCGGCCGGAGTCCAGCTCCCAGAAGTGCAGCGCGTGGCCGTACTTCCGCCCGAGCAGGAGCTCCGGCACCACGCCGTCCTCGACCATCCGCGGCGTTCCCCACTCGCTGGTGATGCCCACGTTGGTGCCCAGGTGCCACCAGACGTCGTAGGCGAAGTGCTGCGGGCCGCGCTCGGTCTCCCAGGCGCGCAGCACGTCGAAGGTGGTGTGGTCGAGCAGCGCCACCCCGCCCGGGCCGTCGTCGCCCTCGGCGCCGCCCAGGCAGGAGAGGAACACGCCGTCGGGGCCGCAGTGCAGGGTGTGCGGGCGCGAGTAGCCGGCCTTCGCGGCGAGTTCCTTCGCCTCGATCGTCTTGACCAGCCGCGGGCGGACCGGGTCCGGCCGGGTGTCCAGCACGTGCAGCCGGGAGGAGCGCAGCCCGGGCAGCAGCAGGAAGCGCCGCTCCGGGTTCTCGTGGCAGGCGTGGGCCAGCGCGCTGGAGCAGGCGTTCCACCCGAAGTGGTGCAACTCGTCTCCGAGCGTGGGGAGTTCGGCGAAGTTCAGGACCTTGCCGTAGCTCGCCGAGTCCGGATCGGTGTCGACGCTGAGCAGCGCGTCCGGCCGCCGCCCCGCCCGGTCGAACCCGGCGACGTACGCCAGCTTCTCCGGCGGAGCCGCGATCGCCTCGGCGGCCGAACGGTAGAGCGACGGATCGGTATGCCCGTGCTGCATGCAAACTCCCCAACTCGCCTGGTCTGTCCGGGAAGCGTTCCACAGAACCACCGGCGCACAGCAGGCGCACGAGGGGCGGACGGCTACCCTTGCGGGGTGCACAACAGCATTCGAGGCGGGGCCTTCCACGCCCCGGTCGTCCAGACGGACACCGCACACGTGTCCCTCTCCGCCCGGCCGCCGACCATCGCCGGACTGCCACCGCTCACCACCGCCTTCACCGGGCGCGACCGGGACGTCACGGAGCTGCGGGCGCTGTTGGCCTCGGACGGCCCGTCGACGGTGACGGTCACCGGCCTCGGCGGCAGCGGAAAGACGACGCTCGCGATCGCCGTCGGCCACACGCTCCTGGACGCCGGGCACTTCTCCGCCGCCCTCTTCGTCGACCTCCGCGGCTACGACGACACCCCGGTGGAGGCGGGCCGGGCCCTGGAAACCCTGCTCCGCGCCCTCGGCGTCCCCGCCGAGCACATCCCCCCGGACCCGGAGACCCGCGCCGCCCTCTACCGCGACCGGCTGGAACGGCACGGCGGCACCGTCCTGGTCATCGCCGACAACGCCTCCGCCGCGGACCAGGTCCGCCTCCTGCGACCCCCTTCCAGCGGGCACCGCCTGCTGGTCACCTCCCGGGAGACCCTGCCCAGCCTCGGCGCCCGCCTCCACCGCCTCGGCGTCCTCGACGCCGAGGCGGCCGTGGCCCTCCTCGACGCGGCCGTCCGCACCGCCCGCCCGGACGACGACCGCGTCACGGCGGACGCCGGCGGCAGCCACCGGATCGCGAAGTCGTGCGGGTACCTGCCGCTCGCCCTGAAGCTCGCCGCCGCCCAGCTCGTCCTCGACCGGCACCTGCGACCGGTCGAGCTCGCCGACGACCTGGTCCACGGCACCAGCCGCCTGGACCTCCTGCACGACGGCGAGACCGGGATCCGCCGCACCATCGACCGTTCCTACCGCCGCCTCACCCCCGAGCAGGCCGAGCTCTTCCGCTTCCTCCCGATCTGCGTCGGCCACGACGTCTCGACCGAGGCCGGCGCGGCGCTCGTCGACCGCGGGGTCCGGGAGACCCGGGCCCTGCTCGCCCAACTGGCGGGCGCCGCACTGATCGAGCAGAGCCCCGCGGGCGGCCGGTGGTCCATGCACGACCTCGTCAGGTTCTACGCCCTGGAACAACTGGGGGAGGACCTCGAACTCGGCGCGCGCGGGCTGAGCCGGCTCACGGAGTACTACGTGACGACCGCGCACGCCGCCAACCGGCGGGTCACGTCGAGGCCCGACCGGCCGGACGCCGGCGTCTTCACGGAACCGGCCGCCGCCGTGGCCTGGTTGGACCGTGAACGGGCGAACATGGTGGCCCTGACCCTGGGGATGGCACTCGTCGGCATCCACCGGGGGGTGCTCCGCCTCTCGCCCGTCGTGATGCCCGGGTTGATCCGCAGCGGCAGCGCCGAGATGGCGATCGCCGTCTCGGAGGCCGCCCTGCGGGCCGTGGGTTCCGCCGGCTCCGGGGCCGACGCGTCCGACGAGGCGAGCGCCTGGAACGACTACGGGATCTCGCTGCGCCTCGCGGGGCGCGCCGAGGAATCGGTCGAAGCCCACCGGCGGGCCCTCGCCGTCGCGGCCGGCCGTTCCGGCCCGTCGGGCTCGTCGGGCTCGTCGGGCTCGTCCGGTTCGTCGGGTCGGCTGGTCGCCCTGTTCAACCTGGGCGAGGTACTGAGGACGGTCGGCCGCCCCGAGGAAGCCCTCGAACCCCTCGAACACGTCCGTGCGATCTGCCGGGACCACGAGGACCGGTACTGCGAGGCCGAGGCCTGGAAGAGCACCGGAGCGGCGCTCCGGGCACTGGGCCGCGACGACGAGGCGGCCCGGGCACTGGACCGCGCCTCCCGCATCCACCCGGCCCCGGGTGCGCCACCGGCACACGCCCGCGAGCGGACCGGCCGGTGACACCCCCACCGCCGAGCGCCCCGCGGCTACCGGCCGGTATGGTCGGGGGTGGAACAGGCGGTCACCTGCCGTACGGGCAGGCGGAACAGAGAACGGGTGCGGCGAGCAGATGGAGTTCCGTGAAGACATCCTGGGTGCCCCCTACGAGGCCGCCGAGCTGACGCTGCGGCCCGACGACGAGGGCCCCGTGTGCGCGACGCTCGTCCGCCGGGTGGTGCCCGGGTCGGAGCGGGCCGTGCTGTACGTCCACGGGTACAACGACTACTTCTTCCAGACCAACCTCGCGGACCACTACACCGCGCTCGGGTTCTCCTTCTACGCCCTCGACCTGCGCAAGTACGGCCGCTCCCTGCGCCCGCACCAGTCGCCGAACTTCGTCCGCGACCTCGCCGAGTACGACGAGGAGATCGACGAGGCGGTCCGGATCATTCGGGAGCTGGACGGGCACCGGCAGCTGCTGCTGAACGGGCACTCCACCGGCGGGCTGATCGGAGCCCTGTGGGCCGGCCGCCGCGCCGGGCGCGGGCTGGTGGACGGGCTGTTCCTCAACTCGCCGTTCCTGTCCATGCCGGCCTCCCCGGCCGTACGGACCATGGGCGGGCCGGCCGTGACCGCGCTCGGCCGGCTCGCGCCGACCCGCGTCCTGCCGTCCGCGCTCAACCCGCACTACACCCACAGCCTGCACAAGGACCACCAGGGCGAGTGGGACTTCGACCTCACCCTCAAGCGCCCCGAGAGCTTCCCGCTGTACGCGGGGTGGCTGTCGGCGATCCACCAGGGCCACCGGCGGCTGCGGCACGGCCTGGGAATCGACGTGCCGGTGCTGCTGATGGCCTCCACCCGGTCCATCTCCACCACCACGTGGCACAACGCGCTGCACCACGCCGACGCCGTGCTGCGCGCCGACGACATCGCCGCGCAGGCGCCGCGGCTGGGCCGGCACGTGACCGTCGTGCGGATCAAGGGCGGGATGCACGACCTGGTGCTGTCCGGCGCGGAGGCCCGCGCCGAGGTGTTCGCCGAGCTGGACCGCTGGCTCGCGGCCTACCTCGACGTCGAGGCCGTCGACGCGCGCCCCGCCGGGGAGCACGCGTGACCTCCGAGCGGGATGCCCTCCCCGACGGGGCCGAGGCGCACGACGGGGCCGAGGCACACGACGAGCACGACAAGTACGACGAGCACGACGATCCGGATGACCCGGATGCCCCGGACGAGCCGCTGCCGGTCGGGCGGTCGACCGACCTGGGCTTCGCCAAGCTGATGCCCGACCTCGACCGGGACGGCGGCTGGCTGCTCACCCTGGACGGCACCCCGCAGTCGTACGTCGACCTCGCCGACCCGACCCACCTGGAGTTCGAGTACACCCGGCGCCTCGGCCACCTCGCCGACGCGCTCGCCCCCGCCGGGCAGCCGCTGGACGCGCTGCACCTCGGCGGCGGCGCGCTCACCCTGCCCCGCTACCTGGCCGCCACCCGGCCCGGCTCGCGGCAGCGGGTGGTCGAGGTGGACGGGCCGCTGCTGGAACTGGTCGCCGAACAGCTGCCCTGGCAGGGCCCCGGCGCGGACATCACCGCGACCGTCGGCGACGCCCGGGCCGCCCTCGCCGACACCCCGGCCGGCTCCCAGGACCTGGTGATCGCCGACGTCTTCCACGGCTCGCGCACCCCCGCCCACCTCACCTCGGTGGAGTTCCTGCGGCTGGCGGCGGCCGCGCTGCGCCCCGGCGGCTGCTACGCGGCGAACCTGGCGGACGGCCCGCCGCTGGCCTTCGCCAAGGCACAGGCGGCGACGGTGCGGGCGGTGTTCCCGCACGTCTGCCTGGTGGCGGAGGCACCGGTGCTGCGCGGCCGCCGGTACGGCAACATCCTGCTGGTCGGCTCGACGGCGCCGCTGCCGGTGGCCGAGCTGACCAGACTGCTCGCGGGCGACATCTTCCCGGCCCGGCTCACCGAGGGCGACGACCTGGCGGAGCTCGTCGGCCGCACCGCCCCGGTCACCGACGCCGAGGCCACCGACTCCCCGCCCCCGCCGGACGGCGCCTTCAGCATCGGCTGACACCGCGCGCCCGTCGGCCCGGCCGCGGAAATCCGCTGGTCCCTCCCCGCGCACCGCCGCTAGCGTGCGGGGACGACCGGGGAGGTGGGACGAGTGCGGCCACTGCTGCTGCTGGACGTCGACGGGCCGCTGAACCCGTGCGCGGCGAAGCCGTACCGGAGGCCCGACGGCTACGAGACCCACCGGCTGATGACGCCGCGGTGGCAGGCCGCCGAGCGCCGCCGCCTCACCGCCTGGGGCCTGCCCCACAAGGCACCGAAACCCCTGCGCGTCTGGCTCAACCCGGCCCACGGCCCGGCCCTCGCCGCGCTGCCCTTCGACCTGGTCTGGGCGACGACCTGGCAGGAGGAGGCGGACGCCTTCATCGCACCCCTGCTGGGGCTGCCGGCCCTGCCGCACATCACCTGGTCCGAGCCGCGGCCCGACCCGGAGGACGGGGTGTTCTGGAAGACCCCGGAGATCGTCGCCTGGGCGCGCGGCCGCCCGTTCGCCTGGGTCGACGACCTGATCACGGACGCGGACCGCGCCTGGGTCGAATCCCACCACCGGGGCCCGGCCCTGCTCCACCACATCGACCCGGGGACCGGCCTGACCGCGGACGACTTCGCCCACCTGACCGCCTGGTCCCGCGCGCTGGCGTGACGGCGCGCGACCGCCTGGTGCCAGCGGTCACATGCGTCGCGGGTGAGACCTTCGCATGCGACAACTCGCCTGAGGGTGAAGCGAGTTGAAAGGAGGGATGAACGCTCGTGCGCGAGGGCATCATGAAGGCGGCCGCTGATCGCCCTCTGCGTGGGAGTGGGGCTGTGTGGAGCAGGTTCCGAGTGCCGTTCACGTTCTTGCTCGTTCTGTTCACGGTGATCGTCACCGCCCTCATCCTCCACGTGCCCGTGCCGACCGGCCATGATCGATCAGATGATCCGGGTCACTCCGACCGGCCCGTCTACCGGCCCCCGGATCCTCCGCCGCCCCCGCCGCCCCCGGCGCCTCCGCCGCCCGCACCGTGGCCGGGGTGGCCGGGGCCGCCGCCGTGGCAGGTGTACCGGTAGCCGTCCTTCGGCTCCGCACCTGATGCCCGACTCGAAGGGCGCCCCGGCGGAAGCGCCCTTCGAGTCACCCCGTTCTCCTCAGCGCCCTCTGAATGCGACTAGCGCCGCGCGCGATTCGGGTCGGTCATTCGTCCTGTTCGTGCGGGGAATTCTGTTCCGTGGCCTCGACCGGGTCAGGGACATTTCCTCAGGGAGCTGGCTTTGTTGTCGAAACCATAGGGGCTGAGATTGCCGTACCAGCCCGCCGGAACCGTCAGCCCGTCCCCCTGGTAATTCGTGCCGTCATAAAGGCACCACAAAGCTCCCGTCCGGTTCCAGACCGAGGAGATGTTGTTGTTCATGCCGAGGTTGGCGAGGTTGGCGTCGCCCGCCTGGAAGCGGGCCATGGTGCTGGTGCCGCCGGTACCGGTCCAGACGCAGAACCAGTTGGCGGGGCAGTCCCCGTAGGCGGTGACCGAGGGGCCTTCCTCCGGGGGTGCGGTGGACGCCTGGGCGGCGGGTACAGAGGTCATCAGCCCGGCCGCAACGAGCCCCAGTGTGGCGCAGAATCCTGCGAGTCTTCGCATGGAGTCGGTCCTTTCCTTCGGTTGACGCAAGGCCGGGAGGTCGGCCTTTGCCTCGCTCTCCGTATGCGTGGCCTTGCTGACCGGAAGAAATACCCTGGAAATATGTGATTTCCGCATGGATCGACCACCTTCACTCGAACAGGCGGCCACTCGCTCGAACAGATTCGTTCGTAGCCAAATTGCTCCGCGGGCGAGTTTGCCTGGGTCTGTATCCGTTGTGAGTTGGCATGGGGACAGCCCGGGCCGGGCCCGGGGGAGCGCGCATCGGCCGCGGGTACGTTCCGGCCGCTCGTCAGGGGGAGGGGTCGGGACGGAGTGACGCGATCCAGGACGCGAAGTCCGCGGACTCGACGTCGAAGCCCTCGGGGCCCAGGTCGCCCAGGTCCGAGGAGTACACGGCGGAGCGCGGGTCGCCGGCGCGCAGGAGGAACCCGCGGCCGCCGCTGTCGTCGCCGATGAGGACGAAGCCCGGTGCGTACTGCGCGACGTCGTAGGTGGCGTTGCGCTCGCCGATGCACCCGGCCGGGTACACGGTGACACCGGCGTCGGTCATCAGACCGTCCGTCACCTTCCACAGGGCCGCCAGCGGCGCCGGGAGCCCCGGTTCGAGTTCGGCCCGGGCGCGCGCCACGTCGGCCGGTGCGGCGGCCGACGACCCGGGGTGCGGTTCTGCCATGCGGATGTCACTCCTCCCGTCCCGCCGGGCTCGGGGCCGCGGGCATCCGGAGCGGCCTCGGCCGTCATGACGTGCATCGGCCGTCATGACGTGTACGGGAACGGAGGCTGTCACCGGGGCCGGTTCCCGGGCAAGTCGCGTGCGCCGCCGGTCCGGTGCCCGGTCGGCACCGAACCGCCCCCGCCGGTCGTGCCGGTGGTGGGCGTCAGGCCCGCTGGAGCGGGGAGCGGGGAGCGGGGCGGGCCCGCCCGGCGCGTGTTGTCCTCTGCGCGCCCCCTCGCGCCGGTCGGCGCGTCGGCGGATGGGGACATCCGGGCGGGGTGTCAGAATCGGCGGGTTCATGCCCATGACGGGAACGGGCTGGGCGCGCGACGGGACCACGTCCGAAGGAGCGAACGATGAGTGGCGACGGGGAACGGCCGGAGCTGGCGCCGGTGCCGGAGACGGCGCTGTGGACGCTGTGGCACCGGGCCGTGGAGGCGCGGCGGCCGGACACCGTGCTGCCGGACCCCAAGGCGGTCGAGCTGGTGGAGCGGATCGACTACCCGTTCGCGGCACGGTTCGGGGAGAACGCCCTGGTGAGCCAGCTCCAGGCGCTGCGGGCGGCCTGCTTCGACCGCGAGACCGCCGACTTCCTGACCCGCTGCCCGCGCG
>NZ_JBSFWR010000103.1:0-31077 GCF_053594915.1 Kitasatospora sp. NPDC002543
GCGTGGTGGATTCGCCTGCCATGGCGGCTCGTTCGCCCCTCTGTTCCCGTTGCGCGTGGTGCCGTTCCCGCCGTTGCCCGGCGGGAGGGCGTCGGCCGCGCTCGACCAGCTTGGAGAAGGCCAGCGGGATGGAGGCGGCAGAGGTGTTGCCGGAGTGGACCACGTCCCGGGCCACCACGGCGTCCTCGCCGAGGCCCAGCTTGCCGGCGATCGCGTCGATGATCCGCAGGTTGGCCTGGTGCGGGACGAAGCCCTTCAGCTCGGAGGGGTCGATCCCGGCCCGCTCGCAGGCCTGGCGGGCCAGCGGGGCGAGCTGGGTGGTGGCCCAGCGGAAGACCGACTGGCCCTGCTGGCTGATCACCGGGTCCCAGCCGGTGATCACCACGGCGTCGCCCCGCTCCGGCTCGGAGCCCCAGACCACCGGCCCGATACCGGGTTCGGTGCCCTCGTCCTGGGCCTCGACCACCGCGGCGCCCGCGCCGTCGCCGAAGATCACGCAGGTGGAGCGGTCGGTCCAGTCGAGGGTGTCGGACATCCGCTCGGCGCCGATCACCAGGGCGCGGCGGGCCGAGCCGGCCCGGATCGCGTGGTCGGCGGTGGCCAGGGCGTACGAGAAGCCGGAGCAGACCGTGTTGATGTCGTACGCGGCGGGCGAGCGCACGCCCAGCCGGGCCGCCACGGCGGCCGCGGTGTTGGGGCTGCGTTCGATCGCGGTGCAGGTGGCGACCACGACCAGGTCGATCTCGTCCGCCGTCCGGCCGCTGTTGGCGAGCGCCTTCTGCGCGGCCTCGGTCGCGAGGTCGACCAGGGTCTCGTCCTCGGCGATGTGCCGGGTGCGGATGCCCACCCGGGTGCGGATCCACTCGTCATCGGTGTCGACGAGCGCCGTCAGGTCGCTGTTGGTGAGGACCTTGGGGGGCTGGTAGTGGCCGAGTGCCACAATGCGGGAACCGCTCATACTGCCATGGAACCGGGTTACCCGCTGGTCAGCATGGTATGACCGGCGACAGGATCCGCCCCCGCGATCTGTAGGAGGTGGACAAGGACCCTTGCGAGGCCCGGGTTCCGCTTCCCCGGAGGTCAGGCGGCCAGCGCGGTGGCGTCGCCCATCACGATGACCGGATGGGCGTTCGGGTCCAGGGTACGGATCAGCTGGGCCATCTTGTCCTCGGGGATCGACACGCAGCCGTGGGTCGGGCCGTCGTGGTCCACGTGGAGCCAGATGCCGCCGCCCTTCTTGGAGCCCATCGGGCGGCGCGGGTCGAGCGGGGAGTTGCCGGCGACGCGGTTGTAGTTGATCGCGACGACGTAGTCGAAGGAGCCGGCCAGCTGGTCGCCGAAGAAGCCCGTGCCGGAGACCACGAAGCTCGGGTCCTTGTCGTACGGGAGCTTGCTTCCCGGGTCCGCCTTGCGGCCGCCCGCGTCGGTGAGCTCGAACACGCCGATCGGGCTGCGCAGGTCGCCCTCGTTGTGATCGGTGGTCCAGCCGTTCTTGCCGTTGTGGCCCTGCCAGGTCTCGCCGGCCAGCCAGCGGCCCTCGGGGGTGCGGCTCCAGAGGACGACGGTGTTCTTGTCGGTGTTCTTGTCCTGACCGCTGGCGACGACGACCTGGGCGGTCTGCGCGGGGATCTTCGCGGTGAAGGCCGCGCCGAGGCCGGGTATCGCGGCGACCGAGCCGTCCGGGCGGGTCTGGCTGCGGTCGGCGGCCGGGGCCGCGGCGTGCCGGTCGGAGGCGGCCTGGGCGGCCGCGGGGGCCGGGGCGGGCTGGTCGGGCTTGCTGACGCCCTCCGGGCCGGGGCCGTCGGCGGCGGTGACGCCGGGCTTGGCGCCGTCCGGCCCGACGGCGTACCAGCCGGCGGTGGCGGCGACCAGGAGGGCGGTGCCGGCCATCACGGCCTTGCCGTGACGTTTCTGCTTGGCCTTGCGCCGCCGTCCCCGCGCGGCGGTCCGGGCGCCCGCCACGGGCGCCACGGGCGCGGCGGCAAGCACCACGGGCTCGGGCTCGTAGGACGCGGGCTCGTAGGACGCGGGGTCGTAGGGCTCGGGCTCGTAGGAGACGGGCTCGTACCGGGCGGCCCCGGGGTGGACCAGCTCGGGAGCGGCCGCGGCGTAGTGGACGGGCTCCGGGGCGGGCTCCGCACCGTACGGCCGGAACGGCTGCTCGTAGACCTCGTAGTACCCGTCGGGGCTCTGCCCGTACGGCTGGTACTCGCCCTGGTGGTAGCCCTGCTGGACCGGCTGCCGGTACGACCCGTCGCCCTCGTACTGCTGCTGCGGCATCGGGTCCACCGGCCCCTGCATCGGCTGGTGCGGCGGGTACGCGGTGGCACGATCAGAACCGGACATGCCGTCGATCCTGCCAAACGCCATACCCGTTGGTAAACCCGGGCCCCGTGCGGAGGCGGTGAAGACGACCGCCGCCCGGGCCGGGAACGGCCGGGGCGGCGGGGAGTCGCGCGGGTGGGACGGGGTCAGAGGCGCATCGCCTGCGGGGCCTCACGGCGCATCGGGTCCGGGCCCTCGTACTCGCGGATGACCTCGTAGCGGGTGTTGCGCTCCACCGGGCGGAAGCCGGCGTCGCGGATCAGCCCGAGCAGGTCGTCGCGGCCGAGCTTGTTCGGGGTGCCGAAGTTGTCCGCGTCGTGGGTGATCTTGTACTCGACCACCGAGCCGTCCATGTCGTCCGCGCCGTGGCTGAGCGCCAGCTGGGCGGTGGTGACGCCGTGCATCACCCAGAAGACCTTGACGTGCGGGACGTTGTCGAAGAGCAGCCGGGAGACCGCGAAGGTCTTCAGCGCCTCGGCGCCGGTGGCCATCTCCGTGCGGGCCATCAGCTTGTTGCGCACGACGCCGTCCTTGGAGTCGTGGAAGTCGTGCTGGTAGCGCAGCGGGATGAAGACCTGGAAGCCGCCGGTCTCGTCCTGGAGCTCGCGCAGCCGCAGCACGTGGTCCACCCGGTGGCGGGGCTCCTCGATGTGGCCGTACAGCATGGTGGCCGGCGTCTTGAGGCCCTTGCTGTGCGCGAGGCGGTGGATCCGCGACCAGTCCTCCCAGTGGGTGTCGTGGTCGACGATGTGCTGGCGGACCTCCCAGTCGAAGATCTCCGCGCCGCCGCCGGTCAGCGACTCCAGACCGGCGTCGATCAGCTCGTCCATGATCTCGTCGGCGGACAGGCCGCTGATCTTCTCGAACCAGTGGATCTCGGTGGCGGTGAAGGCCTTCAGCGAGACGTTCGGCAGGGCCGCCTTCAGCTCCCGCAGCGAGCGCGGGTAGTAGCGCCACGGCAGGGTCGGATGCAGGCCGTTCACGATGTGCAGCTCGGTGAGGGACTCGCTCTCCATCGCCTTGGCGAGGCGGACGGCCTCCTCGATGCGCATCGTGTACGCGTCCTTCTCGCCCGGCTTGCGCTGGAACGAGCAGTACGCGCAGGACGCGTTGCACACGTTGGTCATGTTGAGGTGGCGGTTGACGTTGAAGTGGACGACGTCGCCGTTCTTCTTCGTCCGCACGTGGTGGGCCAGCCCGCCCAGCCAGGCCAGGTCGTCGCTCTCGTAGAGCGCGATCCCGTCCTCGCGGGTCAGCCGCTCACCCGCGTAGACCTTCGCCTCCAGCTCGCGCTTGAGCCCTGCGTCCATGCGGTGCCCCGCCTCCTCCGACTTCGATTCCTTGCCGGAACGAGCGTACGCCTATGCCGACAGCAGCTCGGCGAGCAGTGCCGGGTCGATGTTCCCACCGCTGACCACGGCCGCCACCGCCTGGCCCCCGGTCTCGGCGGCGCGGTGGAAGTAGGCCGCCGGGGCGACGGCCCCGGAGGGTTCGGCGACCAGCCGGCCGCGGCGGGCCAGCACGGCCACGGTGGCCCGGATCTCGTCCTCGGTGACGGTGACGATGTCGTCCACGTAGGCCGTGACGTGCTCGAACGGCAGCACGCCGAGCGACGGGGTGCGCAGCCCGTCCGCGATGGTCCGGTAGGTGTCGGCGACCGGCCACTCGACCCGGCGGCCGGCCCGCAGGCTGGCCCGGGCGTCGGCGGCCAGCTCGGGCTCCACGCCGATCACCCGGATGCCGGGGCGGGTGAGCTTGAGCGCGGCCGCCGTCCCGCCGATCAGGCCGCCGCCGCTGACCGGCACCAGCACGGTGTCCAGCTCGGCGGGGGCGTCCTCGGCGATCTCCAGGCCGACCGTGCCCTGACCCGCGATGATGTACGGGTCGTCGTACGGGGGCACCCAGACGTAGCCGTGCTTCGCGGCCAGCTCGCCGGGCAGGGTGTCCCGCTCCTCCGGCGCGACCACGATCACCTCGGCGCCGAACGAGCGGGTGGCCTCCACCTTCACCGCGGGCGAGGTGTCCGGCATCACGATCACGGCCTTGATGCCGAGCTCCCGGGCCGCGTACGCCACCGCCTGGGCGTGGTTGCCGCTGGACTGGGCGACCACGCCCCGGGAGCGCTCGTCCTCGGTGAGGGCGGCCAGCCGGTTGTAGGCGCCGCGGGTCTTGAAGGCCCCGGTCGGCTGGAGGTTCTCGGGCTTCAGCCAGAGCCGCCGTTCACCCTCGGCCGCCCAGGGGGCGGGAACCAGTGGGGTGCGCACGGCGACCCCCGTGATCCGCTGCCGAGCCGCACGCAGCTCCTCCAGACCGACCAGCGCCATACGTCACTCTCCTACAGGAGGAAGTTCACTCACCCGGTTTTCCCACTTGGTGGAGAGTACGACGGTGGTGCGGGTCCGGGCCACGCCCTTCGTGCCCGAGATCCGCTTCACCACCGACTCCAGGCCGGCCACGTCGGCCACCCTGACCTTCAGCATGTAGGAGTCGTCACCGGCGATGAACCAGCAGTCCTCGACCTCGTTGAGGTCCTTCAGCCGGAACGCCACGTCCTCGTGGTCGGCGGCGTCCGTGAGCTGAAGGCCGATCAGGGCCGTGACGCCGAAGCCGAGCGAAGCCGGGTTGACCGTCGCCCGGTAGCCGGTGATGACCCCGGCCTGCTCCAGGCGGTTGATCCGGTCCGTGACGCTCGGGCCGGAGAGCCCGACGAGACGGCCCAACTCGGCGTAGGACGCGCGGCCGTTCTCCCGGAGCGCCTGGATGAGCTGTCTGTCCACCGTGTCCATATACCGTCCGCGTCCTTCCGAACCTCACCAGACCCACAGATCATTATCCGGATTCAAAGGCGCTGCGCGCCGAACGACCCGGATATCGCAGAGAAGATACTCTCCCGCGCCCGGTCTCCTTACTCCCCCTCAGCCGGAGTGCCGTCCGCGGCGGCCGTCCTGCGGCCCGCCGCCCCCAACTCGCCCTCCCAGCGCAGGTACAGGGAATGCGGCACGTCGACGGCGTCCAGCACCCGTCCGGCCACGAAATCCACGAGTTCGCGCACGGTGGAGCCACCGGCGTAGAAACCGGGTGAGGCGGGCAGCACGACCGCCCCCTGTGCGTCGAGCTCCACCAAGTGCTTCAACGTCACCCCGTTGAGTGGTGTCTCGCGCACGCAGACGACGAGCGGGCGGCGCTCCTTGAGGGTGACGCTGGCGACGCGCTGCAGCAGGTCCTTGCTCAGTCCGAGCGCGATCCCGGCGACCGCGCCGGTGGTCGCGGGCACCACGAGCATGCCCTTGGCCGGGTAGGAGCCGCTGGACGGGCCGGCCGCGAAGTCCCCGGCGGGCCAGTAGCGGACGTCGTCCAGGCCCTCGTCGCTCCCGAGCCAGGCGGCCAGGTCGGCGCGCCAGTGGGCGTCCCGGAAGGAGATGCCGGTCTCGTCCAGGATGGTGAGCCGGGCGGCGCGGCTGACGATCAGGTCCACCGCCTCGCCGGCGGCCAGCAGCGCACGGATCACCGAGGCCGCGTACGGCGTCCCCGACGCGCCCGAGACCCCGACCACCCACGGCTGACGCTTCGCAGTTCCCATGGGGCATTTCTATCCGGCTTCGTCCGGTTCGTTCACCCCGCCCTCCGCACCGGACCGGGCCGGGGCGGCGGCCGGGCCGGGCGGGCGCGGCGACCCGGTCCGGTCGAGGGGTCCACGGGGCGGACGGGGGCTGGGAGGATGGGCGCATGGCAGCGACCCTCGTCGACCTCACCCATCAGGTGACCACCGCGATGCCGGTCTACCCCGGCGATCCGGCCGTCCTGCTGGAGCCCGCGCTCACCACGGCCACCGCCGGGGTGAACGTGCTGGCCCTGCACCTCGGCTCGCAGTCCGGGACGCACGTGGACGCGCCGTACCACGTGGACGTCACCTGGCCGACCCTGGACGGGCTGCCGCTGGAGCGGTTCACCGGCCCGGCCGTGGTCGCCGACCTGCGCGGGCTGGAGCCCCGGGCGGCCGTCACCCCCGGGCTGCTGGCGCCGGCCCTGGAGCGGGCCGGTGAGGGCACCGTGCTGCTGCTGGCCACCGGCTGGGCCCGGCACTGGGGCACCGACGCCTACCTCGCCCACCCCAGCCTGACCCCGGCCGCCGCCGAGGCGATCGTCGCCGCCGGGGTGCGGACGGTCGGGGTGGACGCGCTCAGCGTCGATCCGACCCCCGACCCGGGCCCGGGCGATCCGGCGGTGGCCGCGCTGCTCGCGGACCTCACCGACGAGCACGACCCCGGCGCCGCCGACGAGCCCACGCTCGCCGCCCACCGGGTACTGCTGGGGGCGTCCGGCGGCGGGGTGATCGCCGAGAACCTGACCGACCTGCGGCCGCTGCTGGCGGCCCAGGAGGCGGGGCGGCCGGTGGAGGTCTCGCTGTTCCCGCTGCGGCTGGTCGCGGCGGACGGCGCACCGGTGCGGGCGGTGGCCCGGCTGGGCTGAACCGGCGGGTAACCTCACCGCACTTGGTCTAGACCATCCCCCGTCAACGCCAGTACGCTTTCCGGCCATGGCTGAGATCATCGGAGTGATCGAGCGAATCTGGCGCTACCCCGTGAAATCCACCGGCGGCGAGCGGCTCGACTCCGTCGAGGTGGACGAACGCGGCCTGGCCGGCGACCGCCTGTACGCCGTCCGCGACGCGGCCGGGAAGCTCGGCTCGGGCAAGAACACCCGCCGCTTCCGCCGGATGGACGGCCTGCTCCGCCTCTCCGCCCGGCTCGGCCACCGGATCGACGGCCCCGAGCTGTTCGATCCGCTCGGCCGCCCGGTCGACCGGCCGAACGCCTTCCTGCGCGCCTACCTCCAGCGCGAGGACGTCGAACTCGCCCGCGAGGACGCCGTCTCGCACTTCGACCGGCTCCCGGTCAGCGTGCTCAGCACGGCCACCCTGGACTGGGCCCGCGAGGCCGTCCCCTTCGCCGTCGTCGACGAACGCCGCTTCCGCCCCAACATCGTGCTGCGCACCCCGCCCGGCACCCCGCCGTTCGTCGAGGACACCTGGCTCGGCCGCCTCGCCTCCGCCGAGGCCCCCGGCAGCGCCCGGCTCTCCTTCGTCGCCTCCAGCGAGCGCTGCGCGATGAGCGGCGCCCCGCAGCCCGGACTGCCGCACGCCCCCGAGATCCTCAAGGCCGTCGTGCACGCCCACGACGGCCGGCTCGACGCCCTCGCCGAGGTCGCCGCGCCCGGTCGGCTGCGGGTCGGCGACCGGCTCGCCCTGGGCTGACCGCCCGGCCGGCGGACGGGCCGGCCCCGCTCAGCCGCGGAGTCCGGGGGCGGCGCCGTCCCCGGACTCCGCCGCGGGCAGGGCGACCGCGCGCAGGTAGGCGTCCGCGAAGATCTCGACGGTCTCCTCCATCGAGGGCAGCCCGGCCCCCGGGACGGCCTCCAGCACCGGCCGCATCAGCACGTGGTTGAGCAGCGGGCCGAGCAGCAGCTGGACCAGCACCGACGTCGGCAGCGGTCTCAGCCGGCCGGCCCGCACGTGCGGCAGCAGCAGCCGGTCCAGGCTGTCGAGCGCCCTCGGCAGGTTGACGGCCATCACCCGGGCGGCGGGGCCGTCCGGCCGGCCGAGCAGGTCGGCGAAGACCGCCGGAACGATCCGCGGCTCGTGCGCGAAGGCCGCGACGAAGACGGCGTGGAGCGCCCGCACGACGTCCTCCAGGTGCTCCGGCGGGTCGTCCGCGAGGGCCTCCAGGTCGGGCAGCGCGGAGTGCCGCTCGAAGACGGCGGCGAACAGGCCGTCCCGCCCCTCGAAGACGGTGTGCAGGCTGGGCAGCGAGCAGTCGGCCCGGTCCGCCACCGCGTCCAGGGTGACCTCACCCAGGCCGCGCTCGGCCACCAGCACCGCCGCCGCCGCGATCGCGCGCTCGCGCACCGGCGGCCGTCCGCCCGGATCGACGCCCGCCTCGCGGACCGCCTCGTCCAGCGCCGCCCGGGAGCCGCCGAGCCTGCGCAGCAGCGTGCTGCGGGAGATCCCGGCCGCCGCGGCGATCGCCGTCAGCGGGACGTCGGCGACGTCCTGGCCCCGTTCCTTCGCGGCCGCGAGGGCGGCCGTCACCAGCTCTCTCATGTGAAGCATCGTACTGCTTGACACCTGGAACGGTTCCAGAGATTCTATATATGCAGGTTCCACACGGACGGTGATCGATCGAACACTGAAAGGGGAGAACCATGAGCGTCGTGATCTCCGGCGGCGGCCCCGCCGGGATGATGCTGGGCCTGATGCTGGCGCGCGCCGGCGTCGAGGTGACCGTGCTGGAGAAGCACGGGGACTTCCTGCGCGACTTCCGCGGGGACACCGTCCACGCCTCCACCGTGCGGCTGATGGACGAACTCGGCCTCGGCGAGAAGTTCGCCGCCCTGCCGCAGAGCCGCCTCGGCAACCTGGTCGTCCAGGTGCCGGGCGTGGGCCCCGTCGCCCTCAGCGCCTACGACCGGATGCGGCCCCCGTACAACTACATCGCCATGATCCCGCAGTGGGACCTCCTGAACTTCCTGGTCGCGGAGGCCCGGCAGGAGCCCGCCTTCACCCTGCGGATGAACACCGAGGCGACCGGCCTGCTCCGCGAGGGCGGCCGGGTGGCCGGCGTCCGGTACCGCACCGGGGACGGCGAGGAGGGCGAGCTGCGCGCCGACCTCACCGTCGCCGCCGACGGCCGGCACTCCACCCTGCGCCGGGCGGCCGGCCTGGTGCCCCGGGAGTTCCCGATACCCTTCGACGTCTGGTGGTTCCGGCTGCCCCGGCACCCCCACGAGCGCTCCGCGCCGCCCAACCTCGTCCCCGGCTTCGGGCACGGCGACATCGCCCTGAGCCTCACCCGCGACGACTACTTCCAGATCGGCTACTTCCGGGCCAAGGGCTCCGACCCGCAGGTGCGCGCCGAGGGCGTCGAACGCTTCCGCGCCCGGATCGCCGCACTGCTGCCCCGGTACGCCGACCGGGTCGACCAGCTGGCCACCCTGGACGACGTCCACCTGCTCGACGCCCGGCTCAACCGCCTGCACCGCTGGTACGCCGACGGGCTGCTGCTGATCGGCGACGCCGCCCACGCGATGTCCCCGGCCGGCGGGGTGGGCATCAACCTCGCCATCCAGGACGCCGTCGCCGCCGCCACCCTGCTCGCCGAACCGCTGCGCCGCGGCCGCCCGACCACCGCGGCACTCGCCCGGGTGCAGCGGCGCCGGTGGCGGCCGACAGTGATCATGCAGCGGATGCAGCGGGTCCTGCACAGCCTCATGTTCGAACCGGTGCTCAGCGGCCGGCGGATCGGCCCGCCGCGCCGACTGGTGCTGGCGGCCCGCTTCGTGCCCGGCTTCCGGCAGGGGCTCTCCCGGCTGATCGCCATGGGCCCGCTCCCCGAGCACGCCCCGGCCTTCGCCCGGCGCGACGCCCGACCGCACTCGATCGGGTGAGTGTCGCGGCGGCGCGGCGGGGTCTGCGGCAGGCTTCACGTCGTCGCACCTGACTCGGCGTCAGGACGCAACGGCCACAAGGAGAACCGCATGGCAAACATCCCGAAGAACCTCACGTACACCCGGGAGCACGAGTGGGTGGAGACGGTGGGGAAGGACCGGGTCCGCGTCGGCATCACCGACTACGCGCAGAAGCAGCTCGGCGACATCGTCTTCGTCGAACTCCCCGAGGTCGGCCGCAAGGTCGAGGCCGGCTGGGAGTTCGGCACGGTGGAGTCGGTCAAGTCGGTGAGCGTGCTCTACTCGCCGGTCTCCGGGGTGATCGCCGCGGTCAACACCGACCTGGGCGACGATCCCGAAACGCTCAACTCCGACCCGTACGGCGACGGCTGGATCATCGAGATCACGCCCTCCAAGGCCGCCGAGCTGAAGGAACTGCTCACGGCCGCGCAGTACGAGACCGAGGTCGGCGGGGAGTAGCGCCACCGATTCCCCGCGGACCGTCCGTTCGGACGGGCGGTCCGCGGGGAACGACCGTTGGCATGACGATCCCTCACCGCCTGATCGGCACCGGCGACCACCACGTCCTGGTCCTGCACGACTGGTTCGGCACCAGCGCGGGCTGGGGCCCCTTCCTCGACTACCTCGACGGCGACGCCTTCGGCTACGCGTTCCTCGACTACCGCGGCTACGGGCAGCGCAAGGACGCCGCCGGCGCGTACACGCTCGCCGAGATCGCCTCCGACGCGCTCGCCCTGGCCGACCAGCTCGGCTGGGACCGCTTCTCGCTGGTCGGCCACTCGATGGGTGGCAAGGCGGCCCAGCAGGTGCTCGCCGAGGCGCCGTCGCGGGTGCGCAAGCTGGTCGGCCTGGCCCCGGTGCCGGCCGGGCCGTACCCGATGGACGAGGCGGCCGAGGCCCTGTTCCACGGCGCCGCCGAGGACCGGGAGAAGCGCTTCGCCATCCTGGACCTGGTCACCGGCCGACGGGCCGGCCGGGTCTGGCTGGACCACATGGTCGACCAGTCCCTGCGGCTCTCCACCGTCAAGGCCTTCGGCACCTACGTCCACGACTGGACGACCGCCGACCTGCGGCCCCGGATCGACGGCAACCCCGTGCCGGTCAAGGTCATCGTCGGCGAGCACGACCTCGCCCTCTCCACCGAGGTGATGCGCGGCACCTTCCTCACCCACTACCCCAACGCCGAACTGGAGGAGCTCGCCGGCACCGGGCACTACCCGATGTACGAGGCCCCGGTGGCCCTGGCGGTGTCCCTGGAGGGCTTCCTGCACGACTGACGCACCGCCCGCCCCGGGGCCTTCCGTATGATCCGGTGATCATGAACGACCAGGAGCTCTGGCACCGGCTGGACGGACGCGCCCCGGCTGGACGGCTGAGCGCCGGGGAGCCGGGAGCGGCGGTGGGTGCCGTCAGTCGTGGAGGGTGACGCCGGGCAGCGGGTCACCGGCGGCGTCGAACAGCGGGGTCCCGCAGTCGCAGCGCTCGTCGGCCAGGGTCTCGTCCGGCGGCAGTTCCCAGACGTGCGTGCGCGCGCAGTCCGGGCAGTTCAGGCTGATCAGGACCTCCTCGGACGCCGAGCCCCAGGCCCGCACCGGGAAGCCCTCGTGCAGCAGGCCGTCCGGCTCCTGCCCGCCGGTCCGCGCGACCAGCAGCTCGTAGGCGTCGGTGCCGCTGTGCCACTGCAGGAGCGTGCAGCCGAGACCGCTCAGCACCCCGGCCAAGTGGTCGAGTTGGCGGACCGGGAGGTCACCGCGGCGCAGCGCCGGGTCGGCCTCGGCGGCCTGCCGGACGGCGGTGGTGTCGACGCCCGCCGGCTCCGCCCCGAAGGCCCGGACCCGGCCGGCCGCGAACGCCGCCAGCTCCTCCGGTTCCTCCTCGCCGGTCCAGTCCAGGCCGAACAGCACCTCGTCGATCCGGACCCCGCGGGCCCGCTCGTCGGGGGTCAGCACCAGCTCCGTCAGTTCCGTCAGCTCCGTCACACCGGGCACGTTACCGACTTCCGTGCGGGCCAAGGCCCGTGGGGTCCGCGCTGGTCTCGGGCCGGGTAGACGCTGACGCATGGACCGGAGACCCGCGAGCATGGGGCGTCTCACCCTCGTCGCTTACGTTCGATACATGACAGATGAGCGAGTGGACGGCACGTCGCCGGTGCTGGTGATCGGCGTCTCCGGGGCGGTCGGACGGCACGTCGGGCTTCAGCTCGCGGCCTCCGGGGTGCGGGCGCGGACGCTGCCCGATCGGGGCCTGCTCGCCCCGGCGACGCTGGAGGCGGCGGTGCAGGGCGCCCGCGCGGTGCTGCTGGGATGGCCGTTCCCGACCGCGGACGGGGCGACGGACGCCGTGGGCGTGCTCGCCCGGGAGGTCGGGCGGGTGGTGTTCCTGTCCTCCGCCGTCCCCGGCCGGCCGGAGGGCGCGGTCGAGGCGCTGCTCGCCGGCAGCGGGGTGCCGCACACGGTGCTGCGGGCGCACGGCTTCGCCGCCGCGCTGCAGTGGGCGCCGGAGATCAGGGCCGGGGGCGCGGTGCGGGGCTACGGCGGCGCGGCCGGGCTGAACCCGGTGGACGAGCGGGACGTCGCGGCGGTCGCCGTCCGGGCCCTGGTCGAGGACGGCCACGACGGTGCCCGGTACCTGCTGACCGGCCCGGAGTGCCCCACCCAGGCCGAGCAGGTGGAGATCATCGGCGCGGCCGCCGGCCGGGCGGCCGAGTGGCGGGAGATCACCCGCGAGGCCGCCCGTCGCCGGATGTCCGCCGGGGGCCGGCCACCGGCCGCCGTCGACGAAGTGCTGGACTTCATCCAGGCCCGGATCACCGCCCCGGAGCCGGCCACCACCACCGTCCTGGACCTCACCGGCCACCCCGCCCGCGGCTTCCGGGCCTGGGCGGACGACCACGCCGCCCTGTTCCGCTGAGCGCGCTCAGACCCCGAGGCCGCGGACGACCAGGTCCACCAGCGCGAAGAAGAACAGCGAGACGCCCACGAAGCTGTTGGTCTGGAAGAACGCCCGGTTGAGCTTCGACAGGTCGTTCGGCTTGACGATGGTGTGCTCGTACACGAACGCGCCCGCGACGACCGCCAGGCCGATCCAGAACGCCGCTCCGGCGTGCGTCAGGACCGCGAACCAGCCCAGCAGCAGCGTGGTGAGGGCGTGGCACACCCGCGCGCCCCGGATGGCCGCCGGGACGCCGTACCGCGCGGGCACCGAACGGACCCCGTTCTCGCGGTCGGACTCGACGTCCTGGCAGGCGTAGATGAGGTCGAAGCCGCCGATCCAGATGCCGACGGCCGCGCCCAGCACGACCGCCTCCCAGGACCAGCTGCCCGTCACCGCGAGCCAGGCGCCGACCGGCCCCATCGCCTGGGCCAGGCCCAGGATCGCCTGCGGGAAGTTCGTGAACCGCTTGCCGTACGGGTAGACCACCATCGGCACCACCGCGACCGGCGCGAGCGCCAGGCACAGCGGGTTGAGCATCGCGGCCGCCCCGAGGAAGACCACCAGGGCGACGGCGGACCCGACGTACGCGGTCCGCAGCGACACGGCGCCGGTGACCAGTTCGCGGGTGGCGGTCCGCGGGTTCCGGGCGTCGATCTCGCGGTCGATGATCCGGTTGGCGGCCATGGCGAAGGTCCGCAGCCCGACCATGCAGACCGTGACGACGAGCAGCTCGCTCCAGTGCACCCGCCGGTCGGCGAGGAACATCGCCGTCAGCGCGGCGATGTAGGCGAAGGGCAGGGCGAAGATCGAGTGCTCGAACACCACGAGGCGCAGGAACGCCCTGGTGCGCCCGGGGGTCTCGGCGGCGGCCGTGCTCACAGTCCGTACTCCTTCCAGCGGCGCGACACCAGGGCGGCGGTCGCCGGGTCCGAGGACACCATCTCGGGCCAGCCGCCGTCCCGGGTGTACCCCTCCTCGGGCAGCTTGCGGGTGGCGTCGATGCCGGCCTTGCCGCCCCAGAACTGCTGGTACGAGGCGTGGTCCAGGTGGTCCACGGGGCCCTCGACCACGGTGAGGTCGCGGCTGTAGTCGACGTTGCCGAAGGCCCGCCAGGCGACTTCCTGGTAGTCGTGCACGTCGCAGTCGGAGTCCACCACGATGATCAGCTTGGTCAGCGACATCATGTGCGCGCCCCAGATCGCGTGCATCGTCTTCTGGGCGTGCTTGGGGTACTTCTTGTCGATCGAGACGATCACGCAGTTGTGGAAGCCGCCGGCCTCGGGCAGGTCGTAGTCGACGATGTCCGGGATGATGATCTTCAACAGCGGCAGGAAGAACCGCTCGGTGAACTTGCCCAGCGGGCCGTCCTCCGTCGGCGGGCGGCCGACCACGATGGACTGGAGGATCGGGCGGCGGCGCATCGTCACGCAGTCGATCTTCAGCGCCGGGAACGGCTCCTGCGGGGTGTAGAAGCCGGTGTGGTCGCCGAACGGGCCCTCGGGGAGCATCTCGCCGGGCTCCAGCCAGCCCTCCAGGACCACCTCGGCGTCGGCCGGCACCTGCAGCGGCACCGTCTTGCAGTCGACCATCCGGACCCGCTCCCCGGCGACGAAGCCGGCGAAGAGGTACTCGTCGATGTCGCCCGGCAGCGGCGCGGTGGCCGCGTAGGTGACGGCCGGGGGGCAGCCGAAGGCGATCGCGACCGGGAGGCGCTCGCCGCGCTTGGCCGCCACCGCGTAGTGGTTGCGGCTGTCCTTGTGGATCTGCCAGTGCATGCCGATGGTGCGGCGGTCGTGCCGCTGGAGCCGGTAGAGGCCCAGGTTGCGGACGCCGGTGTCCGGGTCCTTGGTGTGGGTCAGGCCCAGGTTGAAGAAGGATCCGCCGTCCATCGGCCAGGTGAAGAGGGCGGGCAGCTCGTCCAGGTCGACGTCGTCACCGGTGAGCACGACCTCCTGCACCGGGGCGTCGCCCGGCTTCACGTGCCGGGGCGGGACGTGCGCCATCGAGGCGAGCTTCCCGAAGGCGTCCCGGAAGCCGGTGAAGCCCTGCGGCAGCTCGGGCTTGAGCAGGCCGGCGATCTTCTCGGAGATGTCGTCCGGGCCCTTGAGGCCGAGCGCCTTGGCCAGCCGGCGCTCGGTGCCGAAGACGTTCATCGCGAGCGGCATCGACGAGCCCTTGACGTTCTCGAAGAGCAGCGCCGGACCCTTGGCCTTCTGCACCCGGTCGACGATCTCCCCGACCTCCAGGTGCGGGTCCACCTCCGCCTTGATGCGCTTGAGGTCGCCCTCGCGGTCGAGGGCCCGGAGAAACGAGCGGAGATCGTCGTATGCCATGCCTGTCAGTATCCGCCACCCGATAGCCTGGCTCTGTCAAGGGCCCCTGGAAGGCGCCCGCCGCCGTCGCCGCCCGGGGGAGATCCCAGCTGTGTTGAGGATTCTTCTGACCATCATCCTGCCGCTCGCGCTCTGGGTCTGGGCGTTCGTGGACTGCCTGACCACGCCCGAGGACGAGGTGAAGCACCTGCCCAAGGTGGTCTGGGTGCTGATCGTGCTGCTCTTCCCCCCGCTGGGCCCGATCGCCTGGCTGATCGCCGGCAAGCAGCGGGGCTTCCTGTCGGCCGCGCCCGCCGGAGCCCACCCGGGGTACCCGGCCGACGACCGCACGGGCCGCGCCGCCCGGCGCGGCGGGCGTCCGCTGGCCCCGGACGACGACCCCGAGTTCCTCGCCTCGTTGAAGAAGAGCGACAAAGACCACGAGGACATGCTCAAGCAGTGGGAGGCCGATCTGCGCCGCCGCGAGCGGGAGCTGCGCGACGGCGACGAGCCCGAGGACGGCAGGAAGAGCTGATCGGAGCGGGTCCGCCCGCTCGCCCGGACAGCCCACCCCCACGGTGCGGGGTGGGTTTCGGCGTTTTTGGCGCTTCCCTACGACTCCGCACGCCCTCACCCGGACGGCGGCCCGTCGGCGACCCGGCTTGAGCGGGCCTTGAGCGCGGCGCAAGAGGGCTGGCCTACATTACTGAAAGACGGCCCTGACCTGCGCTTTCCTTCATGCTCAGATCATCGGACCATCATCTGTTCGACAACCCCCGGTATCCGAATGAACACCGAGCGCTCATTGACCGAACCGACCGCTTCTGTGCAGGCCTGACAGCTAAACGAACTCGACCTTGTACGGAATCGACGCCGAAACCAGCGCACGGCCCCTCGTACAGTCATAAGTGAAGAAAGTGATTCGCAGCCGGGGGCACAGCAGACGTTGGCTGTCGGACAGTTCCCTCACCCTTGGAGTGGTTCGAGATGACGGTTGTGCATGAGGCGCCGGTCGACGGCGAGGTCCCGGAGGTCCCGGCCGACGCCCGCGGGCGGGTCGCCGAGCTGCACGAGCTGCGCGAGAAGGTCCGCCGCGGCCCCAGCGACAAGGCCACCGAGGCCCAGCACGCCAAGGGCAAGCTGACCGCCCGCGAGCGCATCGAGCTGCTGCTGGACGAGGGCTCCTTCCAGGAGGTCGAGCCGCTGCGCCGGCACCGCGCCCAGGGCTTCGGCCTGGAGGCCAAGAAGCCGCACACCGACGGCGTGATCGTCGGCTGGGGCACCGTACACGGGCGCACCGTCTTCACCTACGCGCACGACTTCCGGATCTTCGGCGGCGCACTGGGCGAGGCCCACGCGCAGAAGATCCACAAGATCATGGACATGGCCATCGCGGCCGGCGCCCCGCTGGTCTCGCTGAACGACGGCGCCGGCGCCCGCATCCAGGAGGGCGTCACCGCCCTGGCCGGCTACGGCGGCATCTTCCAGCGCAACACCAAGGCCTCCGGCGTCATCCCGCAGATCTCGGTGATGCTCGGCCCGTGCGCCGGCGGCGCCGCGTACTCCCCCGCGCTGACCGACTTCGTCTTCATGGTCCGCGAGACCTCGCAGATGTTCATCACCGGCCCGGACGTGGTCCAGGCCGTGACCGGCGAGAAGATCACCCAGAACGGCCTCGGCGGCGCGGACGTGCACGCCGGCGTCTCGGGCGTCTCCCACTTCGTCTACGACGACGAGCAGTCCTGCATCGAGGAGGTCCGCTACCTCCTGTCGCTGCTGCCGCAGAACAACCGCGAGATGCCGCCGTCCGTGGTGAGCGAGGACCCGGTCGCCCGGCGCAACGACAGCCTGCTGGACCTGGTGCCCGCCGACGGCAACCGCCCGTACGACATGCGCAAGGTGATCGAGGAGGTCGTCGACCACGGCGAGTACCTGGAGGTCCACGAGCGCTGGGCCACCAACGTGCTCTGCGTGCTCGCCCGGATCGACGGCCACGTCGTCGGCATCATCGCCAACCAGCCGCAGTCGCTGGCCGGCGTGCTGGACATCAACGCGAGCGAGAAGGCCGCCCGCTTCGTCCAGATGTGCGACGCCTTCAACATCCCGCTGGTCACCCTGCTCGACGTCCCCGGCTTCCTGCCCGGCGTGGACCAGGAGCACGGCGGCATCATCCGCCACGGCGCCAAGCTGCTGTACGCGTACTGCAACGCCACCGTGCCGCGCATCTCGCTGATCCTGCGCAAGGCCTACGGCGGCGCCTACATCGTGATGGACTCCCGCTCGATCGGCGCCGACCTGTCCTACGCCTGGCCGACCAACGAGATCGCCGTGATGGGCGCCGAGGGCGCGGCCAACGTCATCTTCCGGCGCGAGATCAACGCCGCCGAGGACCCGGACGCCATGCGCGCCCAGAAGATCAAGGAATACAAGAGCGAGCTGATGCACCCGTACTACGCGGCCGAGCGCGGCCTCGTGGACGACGTCATCGACCCCGCCGAGACCCGCCAGGTGATCGCTTCCGCCCTGGCCATGCTCCGCACCAAGCACGCCGACCTGCCCAGCCGCAAGCACGGCAACCCGCCGATGTGACGGCCGGCCGCACCGCGGCGGTCCGCACCGCCGCGCACCCACCTCAGACCACAGCCACCGGGGGAGAAACCAGGACATGACCGCTTCCGCCGAACCCCTCGTCCGCATCGTCCGCGGCAGCCTCACCGACGAGGAACTCGCCGCCCTGACCGCCGTCCTCGCCGCGCGTGCCGCCGTCGCGCAGCAGGCCGCCGCCACCGTGCCGGTCGAGCCGATCGCCAGCTGGCAGCGCCTGGAGCGCCGCCCGGCGTACTACTCGCCGTTCAGCTGGCAGCAGGCCGCCTGACGGCTCACGGCCCCCGGGCTCTTTCTGCCGACGGCCGGTCACCCACCCCGGGTGACCGGCCGTCGGGCGTTCCCCCGGCTCCGTTCCACGGCCCTCCGGCCGGTCGGCCGGGGCCCGGAGCGGCCCGCGGAGGGCTCGGTAGGATGCCTACCGGACGGTATGCGTCCGCCACCCATTCCGCCCCCATAGGATCGGCCGCTGCCGAGACCAGAACTTTCCAGGGAGGCTGCGATGGCCAGGCAGGCCCGCGCGCTGGCGACCCGCCAGGCGGTACTCGTCGCGGCGGCCGAGGTGTTCGACGAGCGGGGCTACGCCGCCGCCACGATGTCCGAGATCCTGGAACGGGCCGGCGTCACCAAGGGCGCGCTGTACTTCCACTTCCGCTCCAAGGAGGAGCTGGCGCTCGCCGTCATCGAGGGGCAGGGCGTCTTCATCTCCGGCTGGGCACCCGTCTCGGACAGCCCGATGCAGAACCTGATCGACCTCGGGTACGCCTTCGCCCGCGCGCTGCGGACCGACCCGCTGGTGCGCGGCAGCATCCGGCTGACGATCGAGCACGGCAGCTTCACCCAGCCGCAGCTCGCGGCCTACCAGGGCTGGATGGACACGGTCCGCGCGCTGCTGGCGCAGGCCCGGGAGGCCGGCGAGCTCCACCCGGGGGTCGACCTGACCGCGGCCGCCGGGGTGATCCAGGGGGCCGTCACCGGCATCCAGCTCAGCTCCCAGGTGCTGGCAGACCGGCAGGACCTGATCCGTCGGCTGGCCGACCTCTGGACGCTGCTGCTGCCCGGGCTGGTCCAGCCGCACGCGCTCGCCCGGCTGAGCCTCGCCGAGCGCGTCTGAGCCACCGGGCGGGGCCGACGGCCCCGGCGGTCCGGGCCCGGCCGACCGGGATCAGACCCGGTAGCCCGTCCTGCGCTCGGCTCCCACCAGGGCCGGCAGCGCGGCCGTCCACAGCCGGCTCACGGTCTCCGGCCCGGGCCGACCGGTCTCCTCCCCCGCGAGCAGCACCTGGCCGGCCGCCACCGCGGTGAGCAGTTCGGCCGCGGCCCGCCGGTCCACCCCCGGGCACAGCTCACCGGCCCCGGCGGCGCGGTCCAGCAGCCGGTGGACGACCGCGGTGAGGCTGCGCCAGGCGGCGTCGGGGCCCACCGCGGCGGGCTGCCCGTCCGGCTCCTGCGGGGCGCCGTCCCGGCGCGGGCCCTGGCGGCCGAGCCGCACCCCGGCCCGCACCACCACGTCCTCGCGCAGCATCCGGGCCAGCTCGTGCGAGAAGTCGATCAGTCCCTGGAGGGCCGGGCCGTCGGAGCGCAGCGCGCGCAGCGCGGCCGAGCCGATCTCCCGGCCGGAGGCGATGCGCACCCCGTCGGCGAGGGCCTGCTTGGACACGAAGTGGAAGTAGAGGGCCCCCTTGCTCACCCCCGCCCGGCGGCTGATGTCGACCAGGCTGGCGGCCTCGAAACCCACCCGCGCGAAGGCCTCCGCGGCAGCGAGCAGTACGGCCTGCCGGGTCCGCCCAGCCCGTTCCTGCTTGACCACTGGCCCCCTCCGGACTCGGCCGGGCGCGATCCCCGCCCCACCCGGCTGCTGTCGGCGCGGCCCCTGCCGGGGCGGCGCTCGCATGCGGACGGAACCTTCCGAAACCGCATGGTTGGTATCTAATCTAGCGCCTGCTTCACCCCCGCCGTCCAGCGGGGACGGGCCCCCATCGATGGTCCGCGCTCCCCCGAACGGGCATTCCCCCAGCCCAGGGGCCAGGTAGCGTGGTCGAGCCGGAGAGCGCGGACTGGGCACCCCCAGTCGCCGAAGACAAACCGGGTGGTATGTATGTTTTGCTCGGACGGCCGTGGCGGCCGCTCCGACCGACACCCTGAAGCGGGGGCCAGTCATGCCATCGATCGTAGAACCGGACCCGGACGGCCCGTACGCCCACCCCGGGCCGGGCAGCGGCGGCTTCGACTTCCACGACGGCCCCGCGACCGGCTACGACTTCCACGACCGGACCGTCTCCCGGCACCTGGTGCACCGCGCCTCGGTGTCCGAGGTGTTCCTCACCGGCTGGCAGGCCACCGGCCCGCACGACTTCCTGCTCGGCGCCCAGTGGCCCCGGCTGCACGGCTTCTACCGGCTGCCCGGCGACCGCTACCACGACCCGGTGCTGCTGGCCGAGACGATCCGGCAGGCCGGACTGCTGATCGGCCACGCCGGGTTCGGGGTGCCGCGCGGCCACCACTTCGTCATGGAGGACCTCTCCTACGCGCTCGACGGGCCCGGACTGCCCGGCCTGGCCGTCACCGCCGGCCCCGCCTCGCTGATGCTGGCCGTCGGCTGCGAGGACGTCCGGATGCGGCCCGGCGAACTGGTGTCGCTGCGGGTGCGCGTCGACGTCACCCGGGACGGCCTGCCGATCGGCCGCGGCAGCGGCCGGCTGCGGGTCGTCTCCCCCTCCTCGTACGCCCGGCTGCGCGGCCACGCCCGCCGGGCCGTCCCGCCGCGGCCGCCGGCGCCCGCCGCACCCCAGCTGGTCGGCCGGGTCCAGCCCGCGGACGTCGTGCTCAGCCCGACCCTGGCACCGGACACCTGGCTGCTGCGCGCCGACGCCACCCACCCGGTGCTGTTCGACCACGCGCTGGACCACGTGCCCGGGATGCTGGTGCTGGAGGCCGCCCGGCAGGCCGCCCAGCGGCTGCGCCACCCCGAACCGGTGGTGCCGGTCGAGCTGGTGGGCTCCTTCGACCGCTACATCGAACTGGACCGGCCCTGCTTCGTCCGCGCTGTCCCCGAGCCGACCGCCGGACCGGCCGCGGCGGGCGGCCGGCTCCCGGTGCGGGTCCAGCTGATCCAGGACGGCCGGACGGCGGCCGAGTGCCTGCTGCTCACCGCGCCGTCGGAGGACCCTGCCGAGGGCCCGACGGTGCCGCCGGCCCGGCGGGACGCCTACGACGGCCGCCCCGCCGCGCCGGGCCTCGACGGCGGCACCCGGCTGCCGCTGGCGAGCTGACCCCGCCCGGTCAGGCGGCCATCAGGGCGGCCGGCCGGCCCGCGTGCATCACGCTGAGGTTGGTCGCCAGCCGGACCGGGTCCTGGGCCAGCCAGAGCCGCAGCGCCGCGCCCAGGGCGGCGCTGGCCGACTCGATCCGGACGTCGGTGATCTGCGCGATCCGGGCCGCGCCGGGCACCAGCAGGTCGGCCAGCGGGGTCGGCAGCCAGACCGTCAGGGCGCACGGCGCGGGCACCGCCAGCGCCCCCAGCAACCGGTAGGCGTCCCCCGGAGCGCTGAGCGTGGGGATGATGTCCAGCAAGGCGTCGGACACCACCTCGGACACGTCGCTCCGGTGTCCCTGGGCGAGCCGGCGGAGCAGCATGCGCTCGGCGGCGGTGATTCGGACGGTCAGCATGACCTCGTCGCACTCCATTGCGCGATTTCCTCCTCAGTTCCCTCTCGCACCGGCCGGCGGCCGGCACGCACTACCCCTGTCGCACCTCGGCCCGGCTACCTGTGGGAGAGAGCCGGGCCGGTGGGTGATCGTGTGCCCCGGTCAGATCCCCGCGTAGGAGTGCTTTCCGGTGACGAAGATGTTCACGCCGTAGTAGTTGAAGAGCCAGCAGGCGAACGCCGCCAGCGCCAGGTAGGCGGCCTTGCGGCCCTTCCAGCCGGCCGTCGCGCGGGCGTGCAGGTAGCAGGCGTAGGCGACCCAGGTGATGAACGACCAGGTCTCCTTCGGGTCCCACTCCCAGTACTTGCCCCAGGCCGCCTCGGCCCAGATCGCGCCCGCGATGATGGTGAAGGTCCACAGCGGGAAGACCAGCGCGTTGATCCGGTAGGACAGCTTGTCGAAGGTCGACGCGGCGGGCAGCCGGCGCCAGATCGACGCCGAGGTGCCCAGCGGGCCGGTGGTGAGACCGGCCGCCATGCGCTTGTCGAAGGCGTCCTTGCCGATGTACAGCAGCGTCGCGATGAACGCCGCGTAGAACGCGCCGCCGCAGAAGATCGCGGTGGAGACGTGGATCGCCAGCCACGGCGAGTGCAGCGCCGGGACGAGCTGCTCGGAGTCGGTGTAGAGCACCGTGGTCGCGATGCCGAGGGTCAGCAGCCCCGCGAGGACGACCGGCAGGCCGAGCCAGCGGACGTTCTTCTTCGCGGCCAGCAGCACCAGGTACGCCGCCGTCATCGCGAAGGCGAAGGCGCAGGAGAACTCGTACATGTTGCCCCACGGCCAGCGGGAGACCGACAGGCCGCGGGTGACGATCCCGCCGACGTGCAGCGCGGCGCCGAGCACGGTGAGCGAGACGGCGATCCGGCCGGCCAGGTCGGCCCGCTCACTGGTGCCGGCCGCGCCCGGGCCGTCCTCCTCCTCGGTGCCGCGCCCGCTGGTGACCACCGTCGCGCCCTCGCCCGCGACCGCGGTGCGGGTGAGCGTGGTGGTGCCGCCGCCGGCCCCCGCCACGGTGACGGTGACCTTCTTGGCACCCTTCGGCGCCGCCGCGACGGCCTCGCCGAGGGTGCCCGACTGCTCCTTCGAGCGGACGGCGACGGCGCCCTTGCTGCCGAAGGTCCACTCGATCATGTGGGCGAACATGGCGAGCGTGTAGACCACCATCGCCGAATAGATCAGCTTGTTGGAGAGGTCGGCCAGCTGTGGGTCGACCGCCGAGGCGAGTTGCACCGTCTACTCCTTGGAGTTCTGGTCGGCAGGGACTGCGGGGTCCGAGGACGCCTCCGGGGCGGTGGGGGCCCCGGTCTCCTCGGGTACGTCCGTTTCGGTGGAGCCGTCGCCGTCCTCGGTGGGCGCCGGGGCGTCCGCGTCGGGGGCGTCCTCCTCAAAGGCCGGCTCGTCGTCCTCGGAGGCCGGGGCGTCGTCCTGGAGGTCGACCGCGAGCTCCGCCAGCTCCTCGGCGATCTTCGCCGACTCGCTGCGGGCCAGGCCGGCCAGCTCCACCTGGGTGCCGCCGCCCGGCAGGGCGACCGCCCGCACCCAGATCCGGCGGCGCTGGATGAACAGCGAGCCGACCAGACCGAGGATCGCCAGCACCCCGCCGGCCAGGGCGATCGAGTTGCCCGGGCGGTGCGAGACGTTGAAGCTGGCCCACTGCTTGTAGCCCTCGAAGGTCACCGAGCCGTAGCCGTCGGGCAGGTTCCAGCCCTCGCCGGGCTTGAGCCGGGCCTTGGCCGGCTGGCCGTCCTGGATCAGCTGGGTGAGCTTGCGGGTGTTGAGCTGGTAGACGTTCTGCGGCAGGCCGGAGTCGGTGCCGAGGTCGCCGGCGAAGGCGTTCAGCACCAGCTCGGGGGCGGCGTCACCGGGGAACAGCGAGACCGGGCCGGTGCCCTCGAAGCTCAGCGGGGCGGTCGGCAGGAAGAAGCCGGAGAAGCCCATCTGGGTCCTGTTGCCGTCGGGGCCCGTGCCGTAGTCGGAGACCTTGACGACCCCGGTGGAGGTCAGGTTGCCGTCCTGCGGCAGGAACGGCACGGCACCCCGGTAGACGACGTCGCCCTTGCCGTTCTTGACGGAGACGACCGGCGCGTAGCCGTGGCCGATCAGGTAGACCTTGCTGCCGCCGATCTCCAGCGGGTGGTTGACCTCGATCGTCGACTTCTTCAGCTTCGACTCGTCGCTGCCCGCGTAGTACTCGACGTTCGCGGTGAACTGCCGGGCGGCGCCGATCTGGTCGCCCTTGGTCTGGAACTTCGAGGTGAAGCCGTCCAGCTTCAGGTAGAAGGGGTCGAGGTCCTCGCTGCCGTAGAACCGGGTGCCGTTGAAGTCGTCGAGCTGGGTGATGGTGTTGGAGTAGCCCTCGCCCTCCACCATCAGCTTGCCGCCCGTGCCCGAGGCCAGGCTGGCCCAGGCGAAGCCGCCGAGCAGCGCGAACAGCGACAGGTGGAACAGCAGGTTGCCGACCTCGCGCAGGTAGCCCTTCTCGGCCGCCACCGAGCCGCCGGACAGGTGGGCGCGGAAGCCGCGCTTGCGCAGCAGCCGGTGCGCGGCGGCGTTCACCGCGTCGGCGTCCGCCTCGGTGCGCCAGGCAGCGTGCACCGGCATCCGGGTCAGGTTGCGCGGCGCGGCCGGCGGCTGGGAGCGCAGCACGCCGACGAACTGCCAGGTGCGCGGGACGATGCAGCCGGCCAGCGAGACGAACAGCAGGATGTAGATCGCGGAGAACCAGACCGAGCTGTAGACGTCGAACAGCTGGAGCTTCTCGTAGATCGGCGCGACCGTGGAGTGCTGCGCCTTCCAGGCCTCGACCTTCAGCTGGCCCTGGCCGTTCTGGTACTGCGGGATCAGCGAGCCGGGGATGGCGGCCAGCGACAGCAGGAACAGCAGGATCAGGGCGACCCGCATCGAGGTCAGCTGGCGCCACATCCAGCGCGCCCAGCCGAACGCCCCTATGCCGGTCGGTCCGTCGGACTCGACCGGCGCGGTGCTGAGCCGCTCGGCGGCGCTGTCCTCCGGCGCCGGGGGCTGCTCGGCCTCGGTCGTGGTGTTGCTCACGGTCAGATTCCGATCTGGAAGTCGGCGGTCCAGGACTGCAGCTGGCTCATCATCGTGTCCCAGACCCCGGTGACGAGCAGCAGACCGACCACGACGAGCATGCCGCCGCCGATCCTCATGACGAGCGGGTAGTGCCGCTTGACCCAGCCGAAGGCGCCCAGCGCCCTGCGGAAGGCCACCGCGGCCACGATGAACGGTACGCCGAGGCCCAGGCAGTAGAAGGTCGTCAGCAGCGCGCCGCGCTGGGCGTCGGCCTGGTTGAGCGCCAGGTTCTGCACGGCGGTCAGGGTGGGGCCCATGCAGGGCGTCCATCCGACGCCGAAGACCACGCCGAGCATCGGGGCGCCCAGCAGGCCGACCGCGGGGCGGCGGTGCGAGCGCACCTCGCGCATGCTCAGCCCCGGGACGAGGCCCATGAAGGCCAGGCCCATCACCACGGTGAGCGAGCCCAGCACGATGTTGATGGTCCGCTTGTAGTCCTGCAGTTCCTGGCCGAAGTAGCCGAACAGCGCCCCGGTGGAGACGAACACCGCGGTGAAGCCGAGGATGAACAGCACCACGCCGAGCAGCATCCGGCCGCGCCGCGAGCCGCGGGCGTCGGCGAGGTCGGCGGCGGAGAACCCGGTCACGTACGAGAGGTAGCCGGGGACCAGCGGCAGCACGCAGGGCGAGAAGAACGACGCCAGCCCCGCCACCAGCGCGACCGGGGCGGCGACCAGCAGCGCGCCGCTCTGGACGGTCGAGGTGGTGTCGGCCAGCTGGAGGGCCGGCAGGCTCACTGCTTCTGCTCCGCGACCACGGGCTGGAGGATCGACTCCAGCGCGTCCTCGGTGGTGCCGCCGACCGCGCGGGCGGCCAGCCGGCCGTCCCGGTCGATGATCAGGGTGGTCGGGATGGACTGCGGGTTGAGGCTGCCCTTGGCGAACTTGAGCAGCTGGGTGCCGGCCGGGTCGAAGAGGCTCGGGTAGGTGACGCCCTGCTCCTGCTCGAAGCGGACGGCGTTCTGCTTCTCGGTGTCCCGGGTGTTGATGCCGAGGAACTGGACGCCCTGGTCCTTGTACTTCTCCGAGACGGTCTGCAGGCTCTTCGCCTCGGCCCGGCACGGACCGCACCAGGAGCCCCAGACGTTCAGCACCACGACCTTGCCGCGGTAGTCGGAGAGCTTGACGGGGGTGCCCTCCAGGGTGTCCCCGGAGACGTCCGGCGCCTCCCCGCGCTTGCCGGCCTCCGCCTTCGACAGGTTGGTGCCCTTGACGGTGACGAAGCCCACCTGGCCCTCGCCGCTGCCCGAGGAGCCCGAGGACGAGCAGCCGGTGAGGGCGAGCGCAGCGGCGGCGACGGTGGCGGCGGCTGCGGCGGCGACACGGGGACGGGGGCGCGTCATGGCAGACATGTGAAAAGTTTCGCATGGAGTCCCGGCCAGGTTCGCCGGGGTCCTCCCTAGCGCGTCGCACCCCGTCTGACCTGCGACGCAATCGGGTCACCCGGCACTCGCCGGGTGACCCGAAGTCATACTTACCCGCCCCTTACGGGCGGCCCGCGGTCAGGCGCCGAAGCTCTTGCCCACCGGCTTGTCGCCCTTGCGTCCCTTGCCCACCAGGTGCGCGGGCAGCAGGTCGCGGGCCGGTTCGCGGTAGCCGACCGAGACGATCCGGTCGCCCTCGAAGGTGAAGCTGGTCAGCGAGGCCAGCGAGCACTGCCGGTTGCGCGGGTCGTGCCAGAGCCGGCGGCGCTCCACGAAGGAGCGGAGGATCCAGACCGGCAGCTGGTGGCTCACGCACACCGCCTCGTGCCCGCGGGCGGCGTCCCGGGCCGCGCCGAGCGCGCCCATCATCCGCACCACCTGGTCGAGGTACGGCTCGCCCCAGGAGGGCTTGAACGGGTTGGTGAGGTACTTCCAGTAGCCCGGGTTGCGCAGCGAGCCGTCGCCGACGCCGAAGGTCTTGCCCTCGAAGACGTTCTCCGCCTCGATCAACCGCTCGTCCACCGCGACCTCCAGGCCGTGCGCCTCGGCGATCGGCGCGGCGGTCTCCTGGGCCCGCTCCAGCGGGGAGGCCACCACGTGGGTGATGTCCCGGTCGGCCAGGTCCTCGGCGACCCGCTCGGCCATCTTCCGGCCCAGCTCGGACAGGTGGTAGTCCGGCAGGCGCCCGTACAGGACGCCCTCCGGGTTGTGCACCTCGCCGTGCCGCATCACGTGGACGACGGTGATCTCTTTGGCGCTCACTTCTCGACTACTCCTGGGAATCGGTTCGGGCCGCGGCGGTCGGGCGGCGGCGGTCAGGCCGTGGCGGCGGCAGCGGCGCGCGCGGCGGCCGGCAGGGCGGCGGCGATCCGCTCGATCGCCCGCTCGTCGTGGGACGCCGAGACGAACCAGGACTCGAAGGCGGACGGCGGCAGGTAGACGCCCTGGGCCAGCATCGCGTGGAAGAAGGCGGTGAAACGGTACGCCTCCTGGGTCCTGGCCTTGTCGTAGTCGGTGACCGGGGCCTCGGTGAAGAACACCGAGAACATGTTCCCGGCGGTCTGCAGCCGGTGCGCCACGCCCTCCTTGGCGAGCGCGTCGGCGACCAGGCCGGACACCTCGGCGGCGACCTTGTCCACCGTCGCGTACACCTCGTCGGTGCAGCCGCGCAGCTGGGCCAGGCCGGCCGCGGTGGCGACCGGGTTCCCGGACAGCGTGCCCGCCTGGTAGACCGGGCCGGCCGGGGCCAGGTGCGCCATCACGTCGGCGCGGCCGCCGAAGGCCGCGGCCGGGAAGCCGCCGCCCATGACCTTGCCGAAGGTCAGCAGGTCCGGCGCCCAGCCCTCGTGCGCCGCCTCCAGGCCGTACCAGCCGGCCTTGGAGACGCGGAAGCCGGTCATCACCTCGTCGGAGATGAACAGCGCGCCGTTCTCCCGGCAGAGCCGGGCCAGGCCGCCGTTGAAGCCGGGCAGCGGCGGGACGACGCCCATGTTGCCGGGCGAGGCCTCGGTGATCACGCAGGCGATCTCGCCCGGGTGGGCGGCGAACGCCTGCTCGACGGCGGCCAGGTCGTTGTACGGCAGCACGATGGTGTCGCCGGCCTGGGCGCCGGTGACGCCCGGGGTGTCCGGCAGGCCGAAGGTGGCCACGCCGGAACCGGCGGCGGCCAGCAGCGCGTCCACGTGACCGTGGTAGCAGCCGGCGAACTTCACCACCTTGGCCCGGCCGGTGAAGCCGCGGGCCAGCCGGATCGCGGACATGGTGGCCTCGGTGCCGGAGGAGACCAGGCGGACCTGCTCGACCGGGGCGACCCGGGCGACGATCTCCTCGGCCAGCTCGACCTCGCCCTGGCCGGGGGTGCCGAAGGAGGTGCCGCGGGTGACGGCCTGCTGGACGGCGTCGATCACGGCGGGGTGCGCGTGGCCGAGGATCATCGGGCCCCACGAGCACACCAGGTCGACGTACTCGCGGCCGTCGGCGTCGGTGAGGTAGGGGCCGGTGCCGGACACCATGAAGCGCGGCGTGCCGCCGACCGCGCGGAAGGCGCGCACCGGGGAGTTGACGCCGCCGGGCGTCACCACGGAGGCGCGGTCGAACAGCGACTGGGACTGGGGGGCTTCGTAGGGGTAGCTCACAAAAGACATGGTCTCAAATCGTGTCCTCACGCTCTGCATGTCCGACCCGATCATCTGGAACGATGATCCGGGCACCGTTGTCTGTACGGTTGTCCGTACAGCAGGGGCCGCTGACTTCACCGGACCGGGGACCAGTCAGACTGTGTACACAGAGTGCGCAGGCGTTCCGGTTTGTGTGCAGGGGTGTAAAGAGGACTGCCGCGTACCGCGAGTGGGTACGGCGGCGCATGACGGGTAAGGAGCACGTCCGGTGGGCGCCGGACGTGCGGGGGTCTGTCGATTCCGGCGAATTCCGGTGAGGATGGTCCGAGTGTCCGAGGCGCAGGACGGCTACGACGAGGCCGCGGGGGGCTCCCGCAGGCCCACCGAGGCCGCACGCGGGGGTACGGGAGCGGGAACGGGTCGTGGTCGTCGCGGCGGTGAGAGGCGGGGTGAGGGACGCGTGGGGGTGACCTACAAGTACTTCGGAGCCCCGGACCGCGCGACGGCCGCCAGAGTGCCCACCGCCCTCGGCCCGGGCGGCCTCGGGCTGGACGCCGGCGAGCTCGGCGCGCTGGGGCGGCTCGGCGACCTGATGGAGACCAGCGGCTCCCCCACCGGCCACCTCTCCACCAAGATCAAGCCGGAGACGATGAGCGCCATGGTGCTCACCGGCATCCAGGGCGTCCCGCTGCACCAGGTGCCGCCGCTGGAACTGGTGGTGCTGCACCCCGACTACGCCGTCGTCCAGCTCCCCCACAACGTCGTCGAACCGCTGCGCAAGGCCGACGAGACCGAGCTCGGCGCCGCCGCCTTCATCTGGTCGACCGTGCCGGACCGGCGCGGGCCGCGGGACGCGTTCGTGATCTACAGCATGCTGCACGAGTGGCAGGACTTCGCCAACCGCCTGCACGAGGCCGGGCACCAGCTGTACTGCCTGGTCTGGCCGTAACGACCGACCCTTCCCCGGCCCGCCGCTCGAACGCGGGCCGGGGAAGGGCGAGTTGACGGCCCGAAAGGTGTCGCGCGGTCAGCCCCGGGGGCGGCGGGCGCGGCGCACGGTGCGCTCGACCTCGACCGGCTCCGCGAGGTGACCGTCCACCAGGTGCGCCAGGGCCGAGACGAAGACCTCGCGCTCGGACCGCGGCAGCGAGTCCAGCAGTTCGCGGTGCACCCGGTCGGCGATCGCGGTGCCCTCCGCCACGGCCCGCTCGCCCGCCGCGGTGACCGAGACGATCCGGGCCCGCCGGTCGGTCGCGGAGGGGCGGCGCTCGGCCAGGCCCGCCTTCTCCAGCTCGTCGACGGTGACCACCATGGTCGTCTTGTCCAGGTCCGCCAGCTCGGCCAGCTGGATCTGGGTGCGCTCGGCCTCCTGGGCGTGGAACAGCACGCTGTAGGCGCGCGGGGTGATCCCGAGGTCCGTGAAGGCGGCCGCCATCCGGGTGGCCAGCACGTGGCTCGCGTGGTCCATCAGCCCGGAGATGTCGCGGATCCGGCGAACGGGCTGCGGGGTCGTCGTCATACGTCCGAGGTTAGCAACGGCCCGTCCGCTGCCGGATGATCCCGTTGCCAACCAACGCCGGGTCTACGGGATACCCAACTCGAACAGCGCATAGCCCCCGTACCAGCCGGCCGCGAGGACCGGCATCGCCAGCAGCCCGGCCAGCGAGGAGGTCCGCACCCGGCGCAGCGCCACCGCCACGCCGATGCAGAGCGGGAAGGCGGGCAGCAGGTAGCGCGAGATGTTGCCGAAGATCTGGTTGGTGCTCAGCGCGGTGAAGATGGTGAGCCCGGTGTAGACCCAGAGCACCAGCGGCGGCCGGGTCCGCCAGAGCAGCACCACCAGCCCGGGCAGGGCGATCAGCAGGACGATCGCGATCAGGTCCGGGACGGGATTGGCCTGCCAGTAGGTCCAGTGGCCGGCGAGCACGTCCCTGATCGTGCGCACGGTCGAGACGCCGCCGTCGAAGTAGCGGTTCCAGGCGCCCTGCTGGAGCTTGAAGTAGCCGCCCCAGTCGCCCATCTTCCAGCCGACCCACGCGACGTAGCCGAGCAGGCCCCAGGGGGTGATCAGCATCGCGGTCAGCGGCCGGGCCACCCCGTCGGTGCGGCGGATCAGCGCGACCAGCGCGGCGATCGAGACGGCGGCGATCAGCACCGCGGCGGTCGGCCGGTTGAGGCCCGCCAGCAGGGTCAGCAGGCCGGCTTCCAGCCAGCGACGGGTCATCACGCAGTAGCAGGCCCAGGCGGACAGCGCGACGAACAGCGAGTCCGAGTAGACCGCCCACTCCACGCCGGAGCCCGGGAACAGGCCCCAGAGCACCGCCGCGATCACGCCCGCCCGGTAGCCGCCGAGCCGCTCGGCGATCGCGAAGATGCCGGCCGCGGCGAACAGCGAGGCGATCACCGAGACGACTATCCCGGAGCCGTACGGGCCGAGCCCGGTGACGGTGCCGACCAGCCGCATCAGCCAGGGGTAGAGCGGGAAGAAGGCCGCCGAGTTCTCGTAGTAGGTGGCCAGCGGGAAGCCGTGCAGCGGGATCAGTTGCGGGTCGTACCCGTTCTCGGCGATCCGCTGGTACCAGGTGCCGTCCCAGGAGCCCAGCACGTCCCAGGCGTTGGTGCCGCCGCCGCGGCCCGGCTGCTTCTTCAGGTAGTCGCCGGTGTGCGAGAGCAGCAGCAGGAAGACGGTCACGCCGATGGTCTTGACCGCCGCGTATGCGCCCAGCGCGGGCCCGAAGCGGTCGACCAGGGCGCCGAAACGGCCGGGCGTTCGGTCCTCCCGCTCCTCGGGGGCCCGCTCCGGCGGCGCCCCGGGCGCTCCGGGCTGGGTACTGGACGACTCGGTGCTAGATGCCGTGCTCATCTGGTCTGGGTACTCCCCGCCCCGCTCGTGGTCCGCGCGGCTCCGGCGCAGCGATTTTCCCGTGAGCCTACGGCACGCCCCCGGGCCGGGAACCCCTGGCGCCCCCGGACCCCCGCCCGGCACCGTGCCTCCGGCGCCGAACACCCGGTCGGCGCCGCCGTGTCGGGGCCGACCGGACGGGCCGGGTTTCCCGGCCGGGAACGCGGCCGCCGCCGCCCGGGTGGGGGGGGGGGG